>JADIME010000094.1 GCA_017694935.1 Candidatus Merdivivens pullistercoris | reverse complement strand
TTGAGGCATCATTCCGGCATGTTCCCGCCGTTTTTATCGTAAAATAGCGCTGCTATTCTCCTCAAAAAACGACAAAAACCTGCACGAAAGCCTATCTCAAATGTTCTAAGAAAAAATTTTAAACAGCTTCTTAACCTTTGGTGTATGTAAATAGTTGCATATGAGTCAATTAATAAAGATGTACCATAAAATTTATGTTCCGAACGGGGTCGAGGTGGATCTCGCTCGGAACAGTGATTTTTTGTCTGATTATCATAACAATTTATGGAACAGTGGATTACAAAGACAAGTATTAAGTCGCCCCGTTCCCGGCTTTGCAAGAAAGGTTTGAAAAGTTTGAAGTCGTCGCACCCCACGCGGGTGCGTGGATTGAAACAAAATATGATACGTAAAAGGCCATAAAA
This sequence comes from Candidatus Merdivivens pullistercoris, assembly GCA_017694935.1. Taxonomy (GTDB): domain Bacteria; phylum Bacteroidota; class Bacteroidia; order Bacteroidales; family UBA932; genus Merdivivens; species Merdivivens pullistercoris. Next base: position 10,430 of record JADIME010000094.1, on the reverse strand, counting down.
CACCAGCGCGATAAACAAATTTTCTTTATCCATTGCGCTGATATTCGGTTATTTAACTTAAATAAAGGCTTCTAATATTCTTCCTCGTTAAAGAAGTGTATCTATTTACTATCAATACATTATGCATTAATTAATGAAATTTGCGCAGATAAACAGCAGCGTCTGAGGCGATGGGAGGAATGGGTGGACAAACATTGGAATAGAATCAATAAATGAATCCGAACATCCAGATGGGGATGTTCTTGCCGGTTACATACTCTATGTTGTCCTTCACGATATATCCTGTGGCTGCTTCCTTCAACTGCTTTCCTTTCTTGTTCTTTCCTCCGACTTCGAATGTTATGCCTTCTATCTCAAAGTCTGATATTTTGGATGAACTTACTGAATGTTTTTCCTTCATCCATGTCAGAAACATGGTTTCCCGTATTGTGCCTTCATCCGCCTTGTCAAGGCCGAGTGCATAGATAATATTCGAATTGCCAAGATACAGTTTTTCTACTTTCTGCAATATACCGTCCCCTGTGGATCTTTCACGCAACGCATTGAACAACCCCGATTTTTCCAGATATTCTATATAATCCGGAAGAATATTCCTACTTATATCCAGGTCTCTGGCCAGCATTGTGTGGTTCGGTTTATATGGTACGGACTGTGCAAGCATATACATGAGTTTCTTCAGTTTTACAGCGGCAGCTACTGTCATCTCTGCATATTTGGGAATGTCATCCTCTACGGTGGCGTTTATGGCCTGCTTAAGCTTTATCAAAAAATCTTCTTCTATAAAATACGGATAACAACCGCACCGCAAATACTCCTGATAATATTTGATAGGTCTGTATTCGCCGTATGGAAAATCCACTTTCCCATTCAGTATCTCTTCCAATGATGAAGGTTTGAGGCTCCATCCCTTGGAAATGTTAAGATATTCCCTGAACGAAAGAACAGGCATTGTATATTCGATCGTTCTTCTGCTAAGGTCTGCCTTTCCTCCTTTTTTCAAATCAAGGATAGAGCTGCCTGAATACACGACTTGTAGAAGCGGCAACTGATCATATATCATCTTGATTTCAGTAGTCCATCCGCTATACTTGTGTATTTCATCAATATACAGTTTCTTACCCCCATGTTGGAAAAATGTAAGCGCCAGGTCATAAATCCTGTGGCCGGCAAAATAAAAATCATCCGCCTGTACGTACAGAGATTCATCTATGTTGTCATACAACTTGATATGCTGGAGAATCATCGTTGATTTCCCGACACCCTTCTGTCCAAGGATGCCTATCATCCTGTTTTTCCAGTTGATGGTTTCATGAAACGATCTGACATAATTGACGGGAGTCAGCCCCAGCCTTATCCGGTATGTCTGCAATAGGGTATCCATAACTTATTTTACTTTTTTGCAAATATAGCAAATATTGCATTATGCCGGGTGCAATATTGTAAAAATCCGCACTTAAAATAGTGCATATTTTGATTTTCCTGATTAACATATTTTGCCCCAATAAATCCAGATTTTCCCTCCGAAAAACGTATTTTATCCAAACAAACCGCACCATACAATGCCATAAAACACCAGCGCGACAAACAAATTCTCATTGTTCATCGCGCTGGCATTCAATTGTTTAACCTATCTGAAGGTTATCAATATTCCTCCTCGTTGAAGAAGAAATCCTCTTTGGTAGGGTAATCCGGCCAGATATCTTCTATGCTTTCATAAATTTCACCGTCATCGTCCAGGTCTTCCAGATTCTCAATCACTTCAAGCGGAGCTCCGGATCTAGTGGCATAGTCGATCAACTCTTCCTTGGTTGCCGGCCAAGGCGCATCTTCCAATCTATAAGCAAGCTCAAGTGTCCAATACATTGTTATAGATATTAAATTGTTAAACTTCTTTTAGTTATACTTTCCAAACCGTCAGCCCGCATATACCGTGCAAGCCGGGCGCAAAGATAAAAATTTTTCTTATATGCCGTTAAAATTTTCAAACAGCTTCTTGGAAACAATTCCTCAAGGCAGCCAGAAATCTTCATTCAGGCTTTGGCCTGTTGTCATATATCGTGCCAATGTGAACAGATAATCGGACAATCTGTTTATATATCTTGCAACGGCTTCCATATCCCCGTCATTGCTCTCTATCCCCGTGATTGAGCGTTCGCACCTGCGGCATACAGTTCTGGCAACATGGCATTCGGCAGCTTCCCTCGGAGCGCACGGAAGCACGAAAGCCTTTTGCGGAGGGATGGCGGCGGTCATTTCATCTATCCGGTTTTCCAGCCATGCGATGTCATCGGATGGGAAAGCCGGCAGTTTTTTCTGCGAGTCTTCAGCGGCTACGTGTGCCGATGCATTCATGAGAGTGCATTGTATACGGTGCAATTCCTCATCAAGACATGCCATGTCCGAACGCAGAATCCCTATCCATGAAATCAATTCATCCATATCCCCGTAGGCCATCACCCTCGGATGGTTTTTCGGTACCCTTTTGCCCCCCACCAGGGAGGTCAGCCCCTTGTCTCCGGTCTTTGTGTAAATCTTCATTTTCTTACAATAGTGTTTTACCCTTCGGTTTCTCCCGACGTTTTGCAGTTACGGGAGCTGTTTTTTGTGCGGCAAAAATAGCATAATACATTTAAAAATGCAGTATAATGCGAAAAAATGATTAATATTGCGGCCTTTTACGGGAAAAACATTTGCCAGAAGCTCCCTCAGGTTTGATGTTTATTCCCGCAATGTATTGAAAATAAATTGAATAAGATTTTAATCGGATGGCATACAGGAAAATAGACAGTTACGACGAGGCAACGACTGCACAGCTTGCCGAACACTGCAGGGCGATACTTGAACTTCTCGGGGAAGATCCTGAAAGGGAAGGCCTGCTGAAAACCCCTGAACGGGTTGCCAAGGCCATGCAGTTCCTCACCAACGGGTATCTTCAGGACGGGAAGGAAATCCTCATGGGGGCGCTGTTTGAAGAAAAATACAGCCAGATGGTCCTGGTGAAGGACATAGAACTGTATTCCACCTGCGAGCACCACATGCTGCCTTTCATCGGGAAAGCGCATGTCGCATATATTCCCAACGGAAGGATTACCGGACTTAGCAAGATAGCCCGCGTAGTCGAGTGCTATGCCCGCCGTCTGCAGGTTCAGGAGAGGCTTACTACCCAGATACTTGAATGTATAGATTCCACGCTCAAGCCTCTCGGTACCGCCGTCGTCATAGAGGCCGCGCATACCTGCATGAGGCTCAGGGGAGTACAGAAAGAACACTCCTTGACTACGACCTCGGCCTTTTCCGGAGCTTTCCTCAAGGATCCGCGCACCAGAGACGAATTCCTGCACCTGATAGGGCAGAAGATGTATTGATTGCGGTAAAAAGAAAATCACTTATCCTGTTCCGCCCAGCCGTAACGTGCCGCAACGTATTCTTTCATCAGCTTTATGGCCGCTTCGCTGTCGTTCTCGATCAGCCCGTCCAAGATGGCGTTCTTTACGTATTCCTTGATTTCGCCGATTTCCCTGCAAGGCGGAATACCGTAGGTATGCATTATCAGTTCTCCGGTAACGGGATTCTTGAAATTGCGTATGGCATCCTTGGCCTCGACTTCTTCCAGTTTTTTCCGGACGGCAAGGAAATTTTTCTTCAACTGTACGACTTTTTTAGGGTTCTTGGAGGTTATGTCGGCTTCGCACAGCTTCATGAGAGCCTCTATGTCGTCTCCGGCATCGAAGAGCAGCCTTCTTACGGCCGAGTCGGTAACATCGTCAGTCACAAGGGCAATCGGGCGCAGGTGCAGCCCTACGAGTTTCTGGACGAACTTCATTTTCTCATTAAGGGGCAGATGCAGGTCCTTGAATATCTTGGGCACCATCCGCGCCCCCACGACATCGTGGCCGTGGAATGTCCATCCCGCCTTGGGGTCGTACCGCTTTGTCGGCGCTTTGCCTATGTCGTGCAACAGTCCCGCCCACCTTAACCATAAATCGGCATCCGGGTCGTTCTTGCAGATATTGTCCACGACTTCCAGAGTATGTTCGAAATTGTTTTTGTGCCCGTGTCCGTCTATCGTTTCGACTCCTTTCAGCCTGGTCAGCTCGGGAAGTATCATTTCCAACAGGCCGGTCTCGTCCAGCAGCCTGAATCCTGTGGAAGGTCTTCCGCACAGGAGTATCTTGTTCAGTTCTTCCGCTATCCGTTCTTTCGAAAGTATTGAAAGCCTGTCCTTGTTCCTTTTGATTGACTCCAATGATTCCGGGACTATGCTGAATCCCAGTTTGGTGGCAAAACGGATTGCCCTTATCATGCGCAACGGGTCGTCGCTGTATGTTGTGTCGGGATCGAGCGGGGTACGGATGATGCCCATCGCAAGGTCGCGGATGCCCCCGAAAGGGTCTATCAGTGAGCCATAATCTTCTTTGCACAGGCTGAAAGCCATTGCGTTTATGGTAAAATCCCTCCGCAGCTGGTCGTCCTCAAGCGTGCCGTCCTCCACGATGGGCTTTCTCGACTCTCTATGGTACGATTCCTTGCGCGCCCCGACAAATTCCAGCTCCGTGCCGTCCTGCCCGCGTACCATTGCCGTACCGAAATTCTTGAAAACCGATACTTTGGAGTGCAGTCTCCTGCCGACGGCCTCGGCCAGTTCGATGCCGCTTCCTTCCACTACTATATCTATATCCTTGCTGTGTACGTGTAGAAAGGAATCTCTTACGTACCCTCCTATAACATAGCTTCTTACCCCCATCTCGGCGGCGCATTCCGCGATTGTCCTGAAAACAGGTCTGTCAAGATATTCCGTTTGCACTATTGTTGTCATATTGACGAATCTCCTTCATTCATTTCTTCATATCCGGGCAGATAACCGATGATGTCATACAATTTATTGCCGCCTTGCCTCCTTTTGAACATATACGTTTTCTTTCCGTTGGTTATGCAGATATACGGTACATTCACCGCCATGTTGTACCTTAAAGCCTGTTCCAGCACGTCCCTGTCCAGCTCTACTGACGGTTTTTTGCACTCCACGATGCAGGCTTCCCGCAGGTTACGGTCGTAAACGATTATGTCCGCGCGCAGTATTTTCTTCCCTATGTGCAGTTGCACCTCGCTCATCATGTGGGTCGGCGGCACTCCGGCGGATTCGTGAAGCAGGCGTATAAACCACTGCCTTACTTTTTCTTCCGGTGTCAGCTTCACATTTTTCTTTCTGAGGGGATCAAAAACTACGTCCATGCCGGTCGGATTAGGACAACAAAGATACGAAAATCCCGACAATTTTGACTATCTTTAGATTTTCAAATCAAAAACAGGAAAAATATGGCTAAGGGAGGGAGTGATACAGCTGTCAGGTACAGGGAGATAATGCAGGATATAAAGGCGGGGCGTTTCAGCCCTGTGTATCTGCTGATGGGGGAAGAACAATATTATATCAATAAGGTGTACGGTGCCCTGATGGACAATGTCCTCGACGAGGCCGAAAAGGATTTCAACCTTACGGTCTTTTACGGGGCCGATGTTTCAGGTGCGGATATCGCCAATGCCGCATCCCGGTATCCTATGATGGCTCAAAGGCAGATGGTCGCGGTAAGGGAGGCGCAGGCTGCAAAAAAACTGGACGATCTGTCAAAATATGCGGCTTCCCCCCTGGATACCACCGTTCTGGTCCTGTGCTACATGGGCAAGACCTTGGACAAAAGGACTGCCCTGTACAAAGAAATCTCCAAAAACGGGACCGTCCTGGAATCCTCTCCAGTCCGCGATTATGAACTTCCGAGGTGGATTTCCTCGCATTTTTCTTCAATAGGTTACAGCATACAGCCGGAGGCCGCCGCCCTTCTCGGGGAATATGCCGGCACGGATTTGAGCAAGATAGCCCTCGAAGGGGAGAAAATCATCAAGTCGCTCGCACCCGACAATAATGAAATAACGGTCCGGGATATAGAACAGAATGTGGGGATAACACGCCAGTTCAGCATATTCGAGCTGACGAAGGCCTTGTCCTACAAGGATTCCGCAAAGGCGTTCCGTATAGCCGCCTACCTCGGTGCCGATCCGCGTTTTGCATTCCCTGCAGCGACAAGCGCGTTGTTCCTGCATTTTTTCAGGATATTGAAATTCGAAGCGTTCATGAAAAAATACCCGTCGGCCTCTCCGGCGGAAAAAGCAAAGGAAATAGGGGTAAACCCGTATTTTCTTTCTGAATACGAAACGGCCGCCCGCAATTATCCTGTACGGAAATGCATGGCGGCCATAGCCGAGATAAAAGAATACGATTTCAAGGGCAAGGGCGGTGATTGCGGTGAAGCCACGTGGGGCGAACTGCTCCTGGAGCTGGTTTCAAGGCTGCTTGCCCGTTGAAGTCAATATCCTGTCATATCAGTTTCCTGATGATCACTCCTGTGGACTCCTCTTCATTCCACAGCCAATAGGTGTTTGTCTTGTTGTCGCTGTGGCTCAGTATCATGGTAAGTTCCTTCTCGCTCAGGTTTTCCTGTTTGAACCATTTCAGCAGGACTTTGTTTGAAGAGCCTATTTTCCCGAGATCTCCTGATACCGCCGCTTCCACGTACTGGCTCTGGTCATCGGCCATTATCCTGTATTTCCCGTCAGTCGTCGATGAGAGCTGGTATCCGGATGCGGAAAACTCTATCGTGTATGCATTGCCCGAAACCAATCCCGGCTGTGCCATCTGCGTGAACGCCTTCTGGCTGTCAGTCATGGTTATTTCCTTGTTGCAGGAACTTAGTGCGGCCATGCCCGATACAAGGCATGCTATCGTGATTATTCTTGTTAAGTGTGACATTTTCATATATTTTATTATTGTACTTGTGTTATTCCTCCTGTCCTCCCGGAGCCGGTGAAAGGGTGAGGAGCGCCATCACGCACTCTTTGCGTCCGTCAGGGTAAGTGATTATCGCCTTGAGCTGTTTTTCACCGTCGAATGCAAGGACGAAATTGTCCGGCGTGGTGATTACATAGTCGCCGAGGTACCATTCCACACGGCAGTCGCTGCTTTCGAGGTTGATGAGCATCAGTTTGATGGTATTGCCTTTTACCAGTTCTTCCCGGTTTATGAAGATGTAAGGGAAATCGCTCTTCTGTTCGAATGTGGTGAAGTCGATCGGGTATTTTTCGCCTTCATTGCCGTCTTTCGTGTACCATATAGTCACAGTATATTCCGTCCCGGTTTCCAGATCCATGAATTCGAGGCTGTTGCCCGTAGTGTCCCTGTGGTCTATCGTAGTGCCGTCCCTTAATGCCAGTTCCACCTGCACCCTTGCATCGGGATCTTCCTTGTCGGTTGTCCATGAAAGCATCACATTCGTGCCGGCGACGGTAATCTTGTGTTCCGTCACCTTTGGAAGGTCGAGGGCATCGGCCGTGAGAAGCTGGAACGTGGCATCGTTTCCTGAGGACTTGATATCATATAATTGGTATCCGACTTCTTTCCCGCTCCATGTCACATAGTCATCGTGGGTTTCTGTGGAAAGTCGAGTGGCATTTTTTGCCCCAGGGAAGAAAACATCGGCTACATTGTTCGTAGAAGTCGAATTGCCCGCTTCTATGAGGTCCGCGCATTGGTGGAGCGGATAACTGTTCACTTCGTTGTAAACCCATCTTTGGGCTGCGGTTACATTCATGCCGTAATAGTAAGAAGGTCCTGCGTTATTGTCGGATTTGTCGATATGGTATACAATCATTCCGCTTGTAGGCAGGTATGCGTCCCAACCCTCTTGCTTGCGGTATTCGGCGATGAAATACTCGTCCTCCTTGTCTGTCTCTATCCGGAGGAACCGGTTGCTTTCGTTTATCGGCTGCAGGGTCATTTCTCCCGTCACGAGTTCCACAGGGGTAGCAATGCCGAGCATTTCCCTTTCGTATGCATTGTAGTAAGGAGGCGTGTTGCAATCATTGTTGTAACATCCGCTATCCATTATCGAGGTGACTCCCCAAAGTGCTTCGGCGGTCTGGTAACCATCATAGTTGTAGCTCGTGTCGTATGCGTCCATAAGTCCCAGTATATGGCTGAATTCATGGCAGAAGCTGCCGATGGCTGTGAATGTCGAGCCGTATCCGGAATAATTGACCCTCAATTCCGAGGTGCAGGCGTAGTCGGATATGCGTACTCCGTCCAATACGAGATTGCTGTCGTAATAGTCTATTACCCATGCGTGTGACCAGATGTTGTCCTCGTACAGTGCGGTATTGTCGGCCTCATCGTTGCCGGCGAAGAACATGAATACGAAATCGCATGTCCCGTCCCCGTCCATGTCGTATTCGCTGAAATCTATCTGGTCGTCCAATGCCTTGCATGCTTCGGCCACAAGCTCGTCAGGATGTGCGTCGCTGCCGGAGTAGCCGTTGCCACCGTAGTATGCATAGCCTTTAGGGGCGGTATAAGTCCCGAACACGTCGAAATGGAAGTCGGCAAGGTCTCCGTACTGTGCCTTGAAATAGTCCCTCGCCGAGCCTGTCGCGCCGTTGTCCGAGTATCCTTCCTGATTCAGCAGGTTGTCGAAACGTTCAAGAGTGCCTTGGCTGAATTTCAGGTCGGAAAATTCCACGAGTATGACTACGGCCTTTATCAGGCCGTTTCCGCCTGTCTTTGTCACGAGGTTTCTGTTTTGGTTGTGAGCTGCGCGGATTTTTCCGTATTCCCGCCTTTTATCCAGAGCGGCTTGCTGCAATTGGGCCATTGGGATGTTGCGTGAAGCCGATATTACAGAAGCGGGAACGTTTTTGTCCCCTACCAAGTAGTCTGTGGCACGGCGGGAGCCGTTCTCGTATATGACATATCTGAGGTATCCGTCTTCACCCATGGTCACTGCCGCCCCGTCCATGGTCGTTGTCACTTTGAAAAATTCATCCCCTTTGAACAGTACCGTGACTTTGCTGCCGTCCGGTTGTTCCACGGTAAAACGGTCATGTCTTGTAGGAAGCGCATGTCCGATGTAGGCATTTGCCACAAAAAATGCGAAAAATGCCAATAAAAAAGCAGTTTTACAATGTTGCATCATTTTAGATAAAATTTTTATTACTTTTGGCGTTTTGTTTTCGTAAGTTGTTTCTTAAAAAGAACTTCTCACGATAATGCCGTAAGGCAGGATGCAAATATATATATAAATGATAAGATGAGTAGATTTTCAGGAATGATTTTAACGATTGTGTCGTTAGGTGCGGTACAAATTTCGGCAGATGCTCAGGGAAGTCTGGTGAAGGATATCGAGGAGATGGGGAAATTCGACTATTGGACAGTCAGGGTAATAGACGAGTCTTCCATCATAGGGGGTGCCACTACATATTTATACGAACCTACCGCCGTGAATGATACGATTTACGGCAGGCAGGCATACGTCAATCCTGAAGGATGCGTGTGGCGTACATCCAATGCCTATGCCGATGTTTTGGGAGTGGTAAAGACAAGCACAAGCGTATTTCCCGAGAAAAGGGGAGACGGTTACTGCGCGAGGATGGAGGTGAGGATGGCACATCTTAAAGTATTGGGACTGATAAACATGGATGTGGCCTGCCAGGGTTCGATGTTCTTGGGACGTCTGCAGGAGCCTATAAGGGATACCAAGAATCCTCAGGGGAAACTGCTTTTCGGCTTCCCTTTTACCGATATGCCAAAGGGGCTGCAACTGGACTACAAGGCCATAGTGGGCGGGGATGCCGTGCGCGCTACCGGCTTGTCGAGAGTCAAGCCGTTGGGTTACAAAGACTATGCGGATCTGGTACTTATGCTTCAGTACAGGTGGGAAGATGAAAATGGGAACGTATATGCCTACCGTGTCGGAACGGCGTACGAGAGGATAACAAAGACTGTGACCGAATGGCAGAATGCGCACTTCCTGCCTGTCAAGTATGGAGACATAACGTCCGATCCGGATTTCCGTCCATACATGGGATTAATCAAGGAAGAGTTGTCCAATTACACACTCAACAGCAAGGGAGAGTCCGTCCCTGTGCATGAAATAGGCTGGGCCAAACCTGACATGAAGCCGAACTGGCTCATTATCCGTTTTTCATCAAGTTACGGGGTGGCATTCGAGGGTGCTATCGGCAATACCTTGTGGATAGACAATGTGAAGTTGGTGTATTAAGGCGCTTCTAAGGAGTTTTACCGCAAAAATACGTAACAGGATTTACGTACCTACATACCTTTGGTTTTATATTCGAGTGTATGTGCATCCGTGATTTGAAGGCCTATTCTCAAGGTCTGGGTAGTCGGGAGATTGAAGAGGGGCTGCGCCAAAATTTTCCATTTTGACACAGCCCCTCCTTGGATTTCGGTATTGAATTTAGAAGCTGTTTAAAATTTTTTCAAAAGTTCTTTGTGACATCTTTCCGGCACGTTTTCGCCGTTTTTATCGTAAAATAGCTCTGCTATTCTCCTCAAAAAACGACAAAAACCTGGCGCGGAAGCCTGT
>JADIME010000093.1 GCA_017694935.1 Candidatus Merdivivens pullistercoris | reverse complement strand
ACGGTTTATGAGAATGTCCTGTGGACATTCGAAAGTGAGCAGCATTTTACGAGACCTGAGGGATATACTGTCCGTGGCTATTACTGCTTTCATCTTCATAGGGGTAATTTTTCGGATAATCGTTAAAAATTTCTTAAAAATTTTTGGACGTAAAGAAATAATGCCTATCTTTGCACTCCGTTTCGCGGAATTTATAGCCCGGAATGATGATGGTGGATTCGTATAACGGTTAGTACTCAAGATTTTCATTCTTGCAATAGGGGTTCGATTCCCCTATCCACTACAAAAAAATAAAAAAATAACATAATGGCAAATCACGCATCAGCAGCAAAGCGCGCCCGCCAAAGCGAAAGGCGCAGATTGCATAACAGGTATTATGCAAAGACAACAAGAAATGCCATCAGGGCATTGAGGAACACAACAGACAAGGCAGAGGCTCAGGCCATGATACCGAAAGTGTATTCGATGATTGACAAACTCGCCAAAATCAATGTAATACATGACAACAAGGCGGCGAACCTCAAAAGCGGTCTGGCAATTTATGTAAACAAATTAAGCTAACAATAATCGGATTAAAAGGGACGGTCAGTTTTAACTGGCCGTTTTTTTTACAAGCGGTCCGGCGGTTTTTGCAGTATATGGATTATCAAAAAGTGATTGACGGGATTCACAGCGGGTTACAGGGGCTGTGGGGAGAAGGCCGTGTGGCGGATTATATTCCCGCGCTCGCAAAGGTGGATCCGAAACGGTTCGGCATCGCCGTAGCGACTCTCGACGGCCAGGAATACATGACCGGGGATGCACAGGTATGCTTCTCTATCCAGAGTATCTCGAAGGTATTCACCCTCGCAATGGTGACCCGGCGCATCGGGGACGAGATATGGAAAGCGGTAGGGCGGGAACCGTCGGGCAACCCGTTCAACTCGTTGGTGCAGCTTGAATACGAACAAGGAATGCCGCGAAACCCGTTCATCAATGCCGGCGCCCTCGTAGTCACAGACCGCCTGATTTCGCTTTACCCCCACCCCAAGGACACGATGATAGAGTTTGTCCGGGAACTTTGCGCCAATGACGACATATATTACGACAAAGAGATAGCCCGCTCGGAACGCCTCAATGCCGACCGCAATATGGCCCTGGCCTATTTTATGAAGAGCTTCGGCAATATCGAGAACGATGTGGAAACGCTATTGGATGTCTATTGCCACCAGTGCGCCATTTCGATGTCATGCACGGATCTGGCACGCGCCTTCCTCTTCCTTAGCAACCGCGGCATCAATCCATTCAACGGCGAGCAGATCCTGACTGTCAGCCAGGCCAAGCGGCTCGGCGCCCTGATGCTCACCTGCGGTTTCTACGACGAATCCGGAGACTTCGCCTTCCGCGTCGGCCTTCCCGGCAAGAGCGGTGTCGGAGGCGGCATAGCGGCCTACATACCCGGCAACCTCGCCATCACCGTATGGAGTCCCGGGCTCAACCGTCACGGCAATTCCCTCATCGGCATGGCCGCGCTCGAGCATTTTACCACAGACATCGGCAACTCCATTTTCTGAAGCCGGCTTGACCGCTGTTTGGCCGGCTCTTCCCAATACTGATGTACCCCCAAAAGTTGGGCAAAAATAGAATTTGCCGGAGCAGCCGACTTAACTTACAATCCTATGACGTATTGATTTACAGAGTTTTACACAAGCCAAACGATTCGCATCTGCTCCAGCAGTTTTCATAAATAGCTCCTTCATTGCCGATGCAAGCCTGACGGTCGTGTCCCCGGGCAGTGCGAGGGGACTGCACCCGCTACACTGTGCTGCGCGTTCCCCTGTCTCCCCGATCCGGAAAGTGAACCATTTTATTGCATTTTTTATACACTTTCCCCCGATAAATCCGGCTCTACTGCCTTCTGTCTGCATTTCCGGCCCGTTCTTCCGGGGAAAGTGAATCAATTTGCCATGAAATCGTAGCACTTTCCCGGGACTAACGGTTGCCTCCGGGATCCTGAGAGCCTGCCGTTCAGCCTCTCGGTTTCTGCGATGTTTGCCTCCGGACATCGGCTTCTACGATATTTGCCTGCGGCAGAAATACGGTTCACGCCTCGGCTATGCAAGCCTGACGGCTTGCACCGCTTGTTCCGTCCGTCGTATCCGTGAGTCCGAGGCCTCCGGCTTCGCCGGACGGAACATGCCAATGCAAAAGCATTTGCATTGCTCTCGGCTTCTACGTATATTTGCATCACGCAAGGGTGGAATGTCCTCAAAAGAGGATTGCAAATGAAAATAGCCGAATGGGGTAAAAACGACAGGCCGAGGGAGAGGCTGGAGAAGAACGGAGCCGAAGCGTTAAGCGATGCCGAACTGATAGCGATATTGCTCAGGACAGGATACGGAAGAGGGAGCGGAGACGGAAAGATGAAAAGCGCGGTGGACCTTGCAAGGGAACTGTTGTCGGGTGCCGGAAACTCGCTCGGAGAACTTTCAAGACTGTCATTGGAACGCATGGAAAGCCTGCAGGGAATGGGCAAGGTAAAGGCCATAACGGTCAAGGCGGCATTCGAACTGGGAAGAAGATTCGTCTCCCAAGGCGGAGACACGGAAAAAGGCATGGCCATAACAGACTCGAAAAAAGCCTTTGAGTTGCTGTACCCTCACTTGAAAAGCCTCGACCATGAAGAATGCTGGGTGATATTCCTCAACAGAGGAAACAGGGTCATCTCAGTGGAAAGGATTTCAAAGGGAGGATGCTCCTCTACGGTAGTAGACCGGAAAATGATATTGAAAACAGCCTTGGAGAAACTGGCCGGAGGATTGATACTCGCCCATAACCACCCTTCAGGGAACCGCTTCCCTGGAGAAAGCGACATAAAGGAAACGAAGGCATTGAAAGAAGCGGCAAGGCTCATGGACATATCATTGCTTGATCATATCATAGTGGCAGGCGAAGGATATTACAGTTTCGCCGACAATGAATGACCGTATGACAAATTAACACAATACAATATGAAACTCATCAATCTCGGAGAAACAAACTCCATTCTGAACAAGTTCATTGCTCAGATGCGCGACATCGAAATCCAGAAAGACAGCCTTCGTTTCAGGCGCAACCTGGAAAGGACGGGGGAAATCTTTGCATACGAGATAAGCAAGAAACTCGCCTACACGACAAAGGACGTGGAAACGCCGCTCGGCATCGCACAGTGTTCCACCCATGACAACGACATCGTAATAGGCACGATACTGAGGGCCGGGCTGCCTTTGCACAACGGTATACTCAATTTCTTCGATGACGCCCAGAACGCCTTTGTGGCCGCATACCGCAAATACGACAAGGAAGGGAACTTCGAAATACGCACCGAATACGCAAGCACTCCGACGCTTGAAGGCAAGACACTGATACTCGCCGACACGATGCTGGCCACAGGTTCATCTTTGCAGATTGTCTACGAACGGCTTTGCAGCGATTACGGAAAACCGGAATACACACACCTCGTATGCCCTATCGCCAGCCAGTATGCGGTAGAACATGTGAAGAAGCATTTACGGGGAGAACGCATCACCCTTTGGGTGGCGGCCATAGACGAAGAACTGACCACGCATTCATACATAGTGCCCGGGCTCGGCGATGCCGGCGACCTCGCATACGGATGCAAGATCTGATTTCCCTAAAAACGCAATAACCCGATTTTTCCGAAAATTCCTGAAAACCTTGCCAGAATAAGGACAAAATCGGCCTACAGTTCCTTACGCAGACGGGCAATCGGAATATTCAATTGCTCGCGGTATTTGGCCACAGTACGCCGCGCCACCTTATAACCTTTGGCCGACAGGAGATTTACCAATTCTTCGTCAGTCAAGGGTTTTGTCTTGTCCTCCGCGTCCACGCATTCGGAAAGCACTTTCTTGATTTCCCTCGTGGACACTTCTTCGCCGCTCTCGGTGGAAAGGCCTTCGGAAAAGAAATATTTCAAAGGGAAAACCCCGAAATGGGTCTGGATATACTTGCTGCTCACGACACGCGATATGGTAGAAATGTCAAGCCCTGTCATCTCGGCTATGTTTTTAAGCACCATCGGTTTGAGTTTCGACTCATCGCCATCGATGAAATAATCGTGCTGGTATTTCAGGATGGCGTTCATGGTACTCATGAACGTATTCTGACGTTGCTTTATGGCCTCGATAAACCATTTTGCTGAATCGATTTTCTGTTTCACGAACATGGCGGCTTCCTTGCCTTCGCGTTCCGAATTTTTCGCCGCATTCTCAAGTATTTTCGCATACTTGGAGTTTACCTTAAGCTCCGGAACCGAGAAACGAGGCAACGACAGCACAAGTTCCCCGTCCTTCAATTCCAAAAGGAAGTCCGGCACGACCTGCTGGGCCTGTTCCGTATAATTGTCATCAACCGCCCCGCCGGGCCTCGGGTTAAGATGCACTATCTCGGAGATGGCCGCTTTGAGCGCATCCTCCGTAATGCCCATGCGCGAAATGATCTTGTCATAATGTTTTTTCGTGAATTCCGGATAATAACGGGACAGTATCTCCTCCGCATCCTTTACCTCCTGAGTCTGCTGTTTGGCTCTCAGCTGCAAAAGCAGACATTCCTGCAAGTCCCTGGCTCCCACCCCGGTAGGCTCGAACTCCTGTATCACTTTCAGCATCCGCTCCACTTCGGCGGCATCGGTGGTTATACCGGATTTGAATGCCATGTCATCCACAAGGCTTTCCAGATCGCGCCTCAGATAGCCGTCATCGTCGAGGCTGCCTATGATGAACATGGCGACAGCCCTCTCGTGGGCGGAAAGAGGCTTGTAGCCAAGCTGGTGTTCAAGGCTTTGATGAAAGCTTTCCTTTACCGAGAAAGTATTGTACTGGGGACGCTCATCCTTGCCGTAGTTGTTTACGTATGTCTTGTACTTGGGGATTGCGTCGTCTTCGGAATAGGCATCCAGGGAAAGGTCTTCGTTTTCCCCTTCTTCCTCGTTGTCCGACTTGGTACTCTCATCGAGCACAGGGTTTTCCTCCAACTCTTTCTGGATTCTCTGCTGCATCTCCAACGCCGAAAGTTCCAGCAACTTGATAGTCTGGATCTGCAACGGCGACAGCTTCTGCGTCTGTTTTTGGACAAGTCCTTGTTTTATTCCTGAATTATTCATGGATGCAAATATACATTTTTTTCGCTATATTCGCACCACAAAACGACACACACAATGGAGCAGTCTGAAATCATGCAAGTGGATGTGGCAGGGATACTGGCTGCCAAAGCACCGGACAAGGCCAGATACGTGCCCCGTTTCCTGATACGGTGGCTTGAACGGCTCATCCACCAAGATGAAATAAACAAGGCACTGGCAGACTTCGGAAAGTGCGGAAGCGTTGATTTTGCCGACAATATCATACGCCACACACTCGGTGCAAAGTATGTGGAACACGGGACGGAAAAACTCGACATGTCAAAAAGATACGTTTTCGTGTCCAACCACCCTCTCGGAGGCCTTGACGGGATGGCCCTGATTGCCTGCATCGGCAAAAAGTCCGCCGAGGTGCGTTTCATCGTAAACGATTTGCTCATGTTCCTTAGGCCACTCGCACCTATCTTCGTCCCTATCAACAAATTCGGGCGCAGCGGAAGCGAAAGCGCAAAAGCGATGAACGAGGCATTCGCCTCCGATGCCCAAATACTTTATTTTCCGGCAGGGCTTTGTTCCCGCAAGATCAAGGGCGAGATTACAGACCTTCCTTGGAAAAACACTTTCCTGAAAAAGGCGAAGGAATACGGGCGCGACATAGTGCCGGTGTTCTTCGAAGGGCGCAATTCGGCGTTCTTCTACAGGCTCGCCAGACTGAGGAAAGCGCTCGGGATAAAATTCAACATCGAAATGATGTTCCTTCCCCATGAAATGTTCAGGCAAAAAGGCGCCCGCTTCGATGTCTACTTCGGAAAACCGATTGACATTTCCTCGATAGACGGGAGCAAGAACGTAAATGAATGGGTCAGGGAAATCCGTGATACTGCATATAAACTTAAACCAACAAAATGAAACCGATCATACCACCCGTGGACAAAGAGATCCTCGTTTCGGAACTCACGAAAGACAAATTGATAAGGTACACGAGAAAAGGCGAGAACGAACTGTATGAAGTAACCGCCGAAAATTCGCCCAATGTGATGCGCGAGATAGGCAGGTTGCGTGAAATCACTTTCCGTGATGCCGGTGGCGGTACAGGAAATGAAATAGACATAGACGATTACGACACCGACCCCGAAAACCCGTATAGGCAGTTGATTGTATGGGATCCCCACGAGCTGGAAATCATAGGCGGGTACCGGTATATATGCGGAAAAGGAATCGGCCCGGAAAAACTCGCCACATCCGAACTGTTCAATTATTCCGAAACATTCGTCAAGAAATACCTCCCGCGCACGATAGAACTCGGAAGGTCGTTCATCCAGCCCAACTACCAAGGCACCAAGACGACAAGGAAAGGGCTTTTCGCCTTGGACAACCTTTGGGACGGCCTCGGGGCGCTGATCATGAAATATTCAGACTGCAACTATTTTTTCGGGAAAGTGACCATGTACAGGAAATACGACATTTCCGCAAGGAACATCCTGCTCAATTTCATGCATAAATATTTTTACGACAGCGAGAACATCGTGTCTCCGATAAAACCCGTGGACATAGATGAAGGGAATCCGGCATACAATGAGATCTTCGACGGGATGGAATATCATGACGCCTATAAGAAACTTTCCCACGAAATAAAATTGCGTGGAGAGCACATTCCTCCCCTGTTCAATTCGTACATGAACCTTTCCCCGACGATGAAAGTCTTCGGTACCGCGGTAAACGACACATTCGGCGGAGTAGAGGAAACAGCCATCCTGGTGACTATTTCGGATATCTTTCCGGACAAGCTCGACCGCTACACCTCTCCTCTCAGGCAATGGAGCCAAAGGCTTATGTACAGATGGTGGCAGATAGCCGACACTATAAAGATGAGACGCCGGTCCCGGAAGAAACAGCAGGCGTCTTAGGGCGTACTATGGTTACAGTATCAAGGACGACCGGATTTTCGCCGTCTATCGGAGGATAAGATATGTTTTCCTTTACAAGGAACGCCGACGGATATATGCTCTTTATCCCAGACAATACCGACAAGGCCTCCGAACGTGTACGGAAATCCCCCACCGTTACCTTGAAATACGGGTTTGCATAACTCCGGTAAACCTGCATTTCAGGGAAAAGTGTCCTGAATTCCTTCTCTATGCGTTCCGACTCGGAACGTGCATTCTGCCTGTTGTCAAAATAAATCCTTATCCTGTACCCGGATATCTTGCGGCCGGCATTGAGTCTTATATGCTCGGCCATGGCAGTCCGTATAGAAACATTCTGCCTCAACTCGACCCCTTGCAGCAAATCGAATATGCTTTTGCCCACCAATGAACTGTCGCACAAAGGGGCCGGCAAATACACGGCCGTGTCCTTGACAACATACAAAGACGTATCGATGGCCGCAAAAGCAAAAGTATCGGCGGCAAACGACAATGTATCGGCGACAGCCGCCTTGGCGGCATCTGCGCCCGGCGTTTCCACGGCACTGCCCAACAGGACAGGAGCGGCCAGCAATATCAGTATCGAATTTTTATTCAGTTTCATTTTCATACACATTTTCAATTGTCGGCATCACGAAGCGCGAGACCGGGTTCCGGGCCTTGGTCAGCGGACTATATAGGACATCAATTCATCCAAAGGTATGTCATGCAGCTTGAGACGACCTTTTACTCCCGACGGGTATTTTATTCTGAACAAGGCATCTACGGTAAACTCGTCACTGTTCATGGAAGATATGAGGCCCAACATCTCGAACGGCGAAACCGATTCCGCCAATGACAGTTCCAAAGGCGCCAGATACTGCCCCGTGCCGCTCTCTATGGTCAATGGAGAGTACATGCCGAATACCCCGAAGTCCTTGCCGGATTTCTTTACAGTGCCGGACAGGGACAAAACGGTGAATTCCCTGGCAGGGTTGTCCACTGTAAGCCTCACGGACACTTTCAGACCGGTAAATCCCACGTTTTCCACTGTCGAAATGGCATAATCCGTAACACGGACATCCTGCAGCCTCGTGCAGGACACGGCCAAAAACGCCGTTGCGATTATGATAAAAATATATCTGCGCATTTTCAATGACTTCACGACTGGCAAAGATATGACAAAATTCTGTATCTTTGCAAGATATTTATATTGAGAATTATTAAAATTGATGGACAAAACATACAATAATAATTTCAAATCCGTCAGGCCCGTCGCGCTGGACGGGCGCAAGGGTGTCTATATTGAAACGTATGGCTGCCAGATGAATGTGAACGACAGCGAAGTAATCTTGTCCATACTTGAAAAAGAGGGATTCGCACTGTGCGGGGAAATGGAAAAGGCCGGCCTCGTCATCATCAACACCTGCGCCATCCGCGACAACGCGGAGCAAAGGATCTGGGGAAGGCTGGATGTGTTCAGGCAAATGAAAGCCAGACACCCGCTCGTTGTATGCGTGGTGGGATGCATGGCTGAAAGGCTCAAGGACGAACTTTTGAAGCACAAGGCCGTGGACATTGTAGCCGGGCCGGATTCGTACAGGAAGCTGCCCGCACTGCTGAGGAGCATGACCGAAGAGGACGGGCGGAAACAGATAGACGTGATGCTTTCGTCCGAAGAAACATACGCCGACATATCACCGGTAAGGATGGACAAAAACGGGGTATCGGCTTTCATCTCCATAATGAGGGGCTGCAATAATGTATGTTCCTATTGCGTTGTGCCTTATACCAGGGGGATAGAACGAAGCCGCGATCCGGAGACAATCATAAGGGAGGCCCGCGAACTAATCGAATGCGGATACAAAGAAATAAACCTGCTGGGACAGAATGTGGATTCTTATCTATGGAAAGGGCAGGAAACAGTGAATTTCGCATCACTGCTGAGAAAGACCGCTGAAATCTCCCCTGACACAAGGATACGTTTTTCCACTTCGCATCCGAAAGACATAAGCGACGAGGTGCTGTACACAATGGCCCGGTATGACAATATCTGCAAGCACATACACCTGCCCGTACAGTCCGGAAGCAGCAGGATGCTTGAACTTATGCGCCGCAAATACGACAGGGACTGGTATCTGGAACGTATCAGGAAGATACGGGAAATAATGCCGGACTGCTCGGTCACCACCGACGTGATTGCCGGATTCTGCACCGAAACCGAAGAAGACCACAGGGAAACCCTGTCATTGATGGAAGAAGTGCGTTTTGACGGAGCGTTCATGTTCCAATATTCGGAGCGTCCAGGAACCCTTGCCGCAAGGCGTTACAAAGACGACGTGCCTCCGGAGACAAAGACTTCGCGCCTGAATGAAATAATAGCGTTGCAAAACAGGATATCGTTGGAAAACAATCAGAAGGAAATAGGCAAACATTTCCGCGTATTGGTCGAGGGGCATTCGAAACGGGACAAGGATTTCCTTTCGGGAAGAGCCTCCAACAACAAGATGTGCGTTTTCCCTTCCAAGGGGCAGAGGCCGGGAGAATACGCCGAGGTAAGGATAACAGGATGCACTTCGGCGACGCTCATAGCTGAAAACATCTGACGCTGTATCACCGCATTGCGCATGGACAGACTTTCGGAAAGATATTTGCAAACGCACAATGGCGGAAAGAAATGACAAAAAATAATTAATAAAACGGAATACAATGACAAAAATGAGAACTACTTATCTCGGCAGCCTCAGGACCGAGATCGAACACATCCAATCGGGGAACAAAGTAATAACCGACGCCCCTTTGGACAACCACGGGAAAGGGGAATATTTTTCACCTACCGATTTATTCGCATCTTCGTTGGGAAGTTGCATGCTCACCATAATGGGGCTTGCCGCCCAGACCCACGGTTTCAACATAGACGGCACACGTGTCGAAATAGAGAAGACAATGGGGACCAACCCGCGCCGTGTCGTCCGGATCGACGTGGACATATATTTTCCTGAAGGTTCCGAATATTCCGACAGGGAAAAACGTTTCATAGAGGCCGCTGTAAACGGATGCCCCGTTGCGAACAGCCTCAACCCGGAAATCGTAAAAAACATCACATACCATTATAATTAAATGTCATAAATATGAGTTTGAAAATAGTAGTATTGGCAAAACAGGTTCCTGACACGCGAAATGTCGGGAAAGATGCCATGAATGCCGACGGGACAATCAACCGTGCGGCACTTCCCGCAATCTTCAACCCGGAAGATCTGAATGCGCTGGAACAGGCATTGCGCCTGAAAGATACACATCCAGGGTCTACCGTGACCATGCTCACCATGGGACCGGGACGTGCTGCCGAAATCATCAGGGAAGGACTTTACAGGGGAGCCGACGGCGGATACCTGCTGACAGACCGTGCTTTTGCCGGTGCCGACACATTGGCTACTTCATACGCTTTGGCCACGGCCATAAAGAAAATAGGCGATTACGACCTGATCATCGGAGGCCGCCAGGCCATTGACGGGGACACCGCGCAGGTGGGACCTCAAGTCGCTGAAAAATTAGGTCTCGCCCAGGTCACATACGCCGAAGAAATCCTCGACTTGGACGAGAAATCGCGCAAAGTTACAATCAAACGCCACATAGACGGAGGCGTGGAGACTGTCGAAGCCCCTCTTCCACTGGTGGTTACCGTAAACGGCAGCGCGGCTCCGTGCCGTCCGCGCAACGCCAAATTAGTGCAGAAATACAAACGCGCACTCGGAGTACAGGAAAAATCGGCCATAACGAAAGACGGAGCATCGTTGCCATATTCGGAACTGTACGAGAAACGCCCGTACCTCAATATCGTTGAATGGAGCGCCGCCGATGTCGATGCGGACCTCGCACAGTGCGGACTGAGCGGCTCGCCGACAAAAGTGAAGACCATAGAGAGCATCTCTTTCCAGGCAAAGGAAAGCAAGACCCTCTCAGGCAGCGACAACGATGTCGAAGGATTGATAGTAGAACTCTTAGCTAACCATACCATCGGATAATCATGAATAACGTATTTGTATATCTTGAAATAGAAGGCACTACGGTAGCCGATGTCAGCCTTGAGCTGCTGACCAAAGGCCGTAAATTAGCCACCAGGCTCGGATGCCGCCTTGAAGCCATTGCCGCAGGCAGCGGACTCGAAGGCATAGAGGGACAGGTTTTACCTTACGGGGTAGACCGTCTTCATGTATTCGACGCTCCGGGACTTTACCCGTACACGTCCCTTCCCCATGCATCCATACTGATCAACCTGTTCAAAGAAGAAAAACCGCAGATATGCCTCATGGGAGCGACTGTAATCGGGCGAGACCTTGGCCCGCGCGTTTCTTCAGCATTGACAAGCGGCCTTACAGCGGACTGCACCGCATTGGAAATCGGCAACCACGAAGACAAGAGAGCCGGTAAAGTATATCAGGACCTGCTTTACCAGATACGTCCCGCATTCGGAGGGAACATCGTGGCCACCATCGTAAACCCTGAGCACCGTCCGCAGATGGCTACCGTCCGCGAGGGGGTCATGAAGAAAGAGATACTCGACCCGGCATACAAGGGAGAGACCGTAAGGCACGATGTGGCAAAATACGTACGCACAGCCGACTATGTAGTGAAAGTAATCGACCGCCATGTGGAAAAGGCAAAACACAACCTGAAAGGTGCGCCTATCGTTGTGGCCGGAGGTTACGGAATGGGCTCGAAAGAAGGATTCGACATGCTGTTCGAGCTTGCAAAAGAGCTCCATGCCGAAGTAGGCGCGAGCCGTGCGGCAGTTGATGCCGGCTTTGCCGACCATGACCGTCAGATCGGACAGACCGGAATAACAGTACGCCCTAAACTCTACATAGCATGCGGCATAAGCGGACAAATCCAGCACATCGCCGGAATGCAGGAAAGCGGCATCATCATATCAATCAACAATGATGAAAACGCACCTATAAACGCCATCGCCGATTATGTGATTAACGGAACGGTGGAAGAAGTTATCCCTAAAATGATAAAATATTACAAATCACACAGCAAGTAAGCCATGGCAAATTTTTATAAAGACATACCGGAATTGAAATTCCATCTCGACAACCCGATGATGGAACGTATCTGCGAATTGAAAGAGCGCGGCTACAGGGACAAAGAACAGTACGATTACGCCCCCCAGGATTACGCCGATGCAATGGATTCGTATGACAAAGTACTTGAAATAACCGGCGAAATAACCGGCGAAATCATAGCGGCCAATGCCGAAGGCGTGGATCAGGAAGGGCCACACCTTTCCAACGGCAGGGTAGAATATGCAAGCGGCACAAAACAGAATCTCGACGCAATGGTCAAGGCAGGGCTTAACGGAATGACAATGCCGCGCCGTTTCGGGGGACTTAATTTTCCTATCACCCCGTACACGATGTGCGCCGAAATCGTCGCCGCCGCCGATGCCGGATTCGGCAATATCTGGTCATTGCAGGACTGCATAGAAACACTCTATGAATTCGGCAACGAAGACCAGCACAGCCGTTTCATCCCCCGCATCTGCGCCGGCGAAACGATGTCGATGGACCTTACCGAGCCTGATGCAGGAAGCGACCTGCAAAGCGTGATGCTGAAAGCCACATTCGACGAAGCCAACAATTGCTGGAGGCTGAACGGAGTAAAACGTTTCATCACCAACGGAGACGCCGACATCCATTTGGTTCTTGCCCGTTCAGAGGAAGGCACCAAGGACGGACGAGGGCTTTCGATGTTCATTTATGACAAACGCGACGGAGGAGTAGACGTACGCCGCATTGAAAACAAACTCGGTATCCACGGCTCGCCTACATGCGAATTGGTTTACAAGAACGCCCGTGCCGAGCTGTGCGGAAACCGCAAATTCGGCCTCATCAGGTACGTCATGGCACTGATGAACGGCGCCCGTCTCGGCATCGCCGCCCAGTCTGTCGGACTGAGCCAGGCAGCATATAACGAAGCCGTGGCATACGCACGCGACCGCAGGCAATTCGGGAAAGCCATCATCGAATTCCCTGCCGTATACGACATGCTGTCCACGATCAAGGCCAAACTCGATGCCGGGCGCGCACTTCTCTACCAGACAGCACGCTATGTGGATATCTACAAGGCATTGGAAGACATAGCACGCGAGCGCCAGCTGACTCCGGAAGAACGTCAGGAGCAGAAAAAGTACTCCAAACTCGCCGATGCCTTCACCCCGCTCGCAAAAGGGATGAACTCCGAATATGCGAACCAGAACACATACGACTGCATACAAGTACACGGAGGCAGCGGATTCATGCTTGAATATGCCTGCCAGCGCATATACCGCGATGCCCGCATCACCAGCATTTACGAAGGCACCACACAGCTTCAGGTAGTTGCCGCGATACGCTATGTGACAAACGGTTCATACATCGCCACATTGCGTGAATTCGAGCAAATGCCCGCAAGCGCCGAAATGCAGCCTCTTCTGGAGAGGGTCAGGAAGATGTCGGACAAATTCGAGACATGCACGAATTATGTCAAGGATGCGGACAACCAGGAAATGCATGATTTCCTTGCAAGGAGGCTGTATGAAATGGCGGCAGTATGCATAATGTCGCACCTGATCATACAGGATGCCACACGTGCGCCTGAAATGTTCACGGAATCTGCAAGGATTTACGTAAATTACGCCGAAGCAGAAGTGGAAAAACACAATGCATTCATTGCCCGGTTCACACAAGACCAGCTTGCAGGCTACCGCAAATAGCAAATTTTACGGTTGCACAAAAGTCTGACTTGGACAATCGCAATACTTCAGAGGACCGTACCGGAAAATCCCGAGTATGGTCCTCTGTTTTTTGTTTTTGTACCGTCTTCACTGCATGACAGACACCCTTCAGCCCGTTATATCATGCCTGATTTTTTCAGCAGGGCATCAGGTTCCGGATCCCTTCCCCTGAAATCCCTGTACATTGCGGAAGCATCCTCCGTGCCTCCCTTGCTCAGAATCTTTTCACGCAGGGAAGAAGCGGTTCCCTTGTCAAAAACGCCCCTCTCCTCGAACAATGAGTAGGCATCCGCTTCAAGCACTTCAGCCCATTTATAGGAATAATATCCTGCCGAATAACCCCCGTCGAAAATATGTGAGAAAGACGGGGAAACCGCCGTACCGTCAATCATCGGGAGTACAGAAACCGGTGACAATATCCGTTTTTCAAAAGACGGCACGTCTTCTATAGTGGAATGCACGGACGAATACCACTTCATGTCCAAAATGCCGAACTGAAGCTGTCTTAGCTGAGCATAACCGGACAAGTAATTTCTGGCCTTTACCAGTTTCCCCACCAGTTCTTCCGGAATAGGCTCGCCTGTCTCATAATGTTTTGCAAAAGAGGCAAGATACTCCGGCTCGAAAGCCCAGTTCTCCATGATCTGCGAAGGAAATTCCACAAAGTCCCACGGGACATTGGTCCCTGACAGTGAGGCATAATTGCACTGCGAGAAGGTCTCGTGCAATGCATGGCCGAACTCGTGCAGCAAGGTGGTCACCTCGGAATGTGTCAGCAACGAAGGTTTTGTTGCCGTCGGCTTTGTGAAATTCGTCACCACGCTTATAAGCGGACGGTGATCCTCCCCTTCCGATACATATTGTCCTATAAAAGGATTCATCCATGCCCCGGAGTTCTTATTGTCGCGGGGGAAAAAATCCATATACAACAGCGACAAATGCTTTCCGTCCGCATCCTTGACATCATACACCTTCACATCAGGATGATATGCGGGAAGATCATCCCTTTGCTCAAAACTAATCCCGTAAAGTTTGCCTGCAAGGCCGAAAACGGCATCTACTACCGCTTCCAGTCTGAAATACGGCTTCAATTGTTCTTCTTTCAACGAGAACTCGGTTTCCCGGCATTTTTCTGCCCAATATGAAAAATCCCACGGCATCAACTCCTCGACAAATCCCTGCGATACAGCATATTCCGCAACCATGTCCACATCCCTGCGGGCATACGGCAACGTCTTGTCCGCAAGACCTGACAGAAAAGCATCCACTGTGGATCTGTCCTTTGCCATCCTCTCCACCAAAACATAATCCGCGTATGTTTCATATCCGAGAAGCCTTGCAATACCCGACTTCAATGAAACTATTTCATTCAGCACTTTGCAATTGTCGAACCTGCCGCCGAGCGCCTTTGTCGCCGACGCCATCCAAATCTCTTTACGCAACTCCCTGTCATCGGCGAATCTGAGAAAAGACCCCATGCTCGTATGCGACAAAGTGAAAGCCCAGCCGTCGAGCCCCCTGCCTCTGGCTTCCTCGGCAGCCGCTTCAATCACATACGAAGGAAGTCCTTTGAGCCTTGACTCTTCTTTTACATGAAGCACATAATCATTTGTCGCATCCAAAAGGTTCTTTTCAAATCTGAGTTTCGCGAGATCCAGAGCCTCGGACAATTCCCCGTATTTCTTTTTATCCTCAGGCGACAAGGCCGCACCGCCGCGCACGAACGACTCGTGCGTTTTTTTCAGAAGCATCGACTGTTCGGGAGTCAAAGACAATTTATCCCTGTCCCCATATACCTTGTCGACTTTTTCAAACAGTTTCTCATTCAATGATATATACAAGGCATAAGCCGTCATCATCGGCGAAACTTTCCGTGCAATCTCCTTTATGCCATCGCTGGTACATGCCGAATTGATATTGTAAAATATCCCGGCCACCCTGTCTACAAGCCGTCCGGCCCTGTCCGAAGCTGCAATGGTATTTTCGAAATCGGGGTCATCGGCATTTTCCACTATCGCGTCTATTTCGTTTTCCGCCTGCCTTATGGCTTCCTGAAAAGCCGGCAGAAAATGTTCTTCCCGGATTTCATTGAAAAGCGGGGCGCCGTACTCCAACGGCGAATCAATCAGTAACGGATTGTTTATCATCATTATTGTTTTTTGAAACCTTTAAATAACCGAACGAGATCCTGTATCTCATATCATAACATTCATAATACCTGAAAGTCCAAAAGCCTCCGCTTCCCGTATAAAACTGCCTGGCAAACCCCTCCTTTTCCAAGGACGAAAGCCTTGTCCTGTTTCCCGCAAGGTTTTCCAGCAATCTGTAATTGTGTGACAATTTCCTGTTTACTCCGTCCATCAGTCGTCTCCTCCCACAATTCCGACGGTTATTATATACATTCCTGCAATAATCACAGCAAAATTTTTTGTCGCTCCTTCCTTTCAACGGCTCACCGCATTCCAGACAGCACCGCACTTCCATTCCTCTCTCCTTTTCTTTCATCATATTCCCTGTCCTGCCGCACAGTCATTAAGAATGATGCAAGTTACTAATTATTTCCATTATATCCGCCTCCCCGCGGCTTCCCGGGCTTCCAATCACACATTTCGTGGCGAAAAATATCTTTTTCAGTATAAATTTTATTTTTTATTGTAAAAACATGAAGCACGCCCCGGACAACGTATCCGGTTTTAAACGGAAATAAATACTTATCAACCGACTAACAGCCGCCAGGCGTCCTTACTTTGCATCAAAATAATTTTTTGCTTTATGGATTACACACTTAACAGAATCGAACTTCGAGGGAACGTGGGCGAGGACGCCAAAATCAACAAATTCGGAGACAACAGGGTGGCAAGATTCAAGATTGCGACCAATTATTCCTATCGGGACAAAGACGGCAAGCCCGTAATTGAAACCACATGGCACAACATAGTGGCATGGGAAGGGCGCGGAATGCCGGATTTCGACTCGATAACAAAGGGGACGGCCATCTATGCATGCGGAAGGCTGAGGGTTTCAAAATTCACAAACAACGAGGGAGAAGAGAAAAAAGTCTATGAAGTCATAGCAAACAGGCTACAGATAGTAAACCCTGAAGACTTCAAATAGAAACGGGGACATGATGTCCGGCAATGATTAACAATGATGTTTAATACCGACATTGCCACTTTTGCGGATGCCGGACATCATTTTTTTCGAAAGATTTCACTAATTTTGCGGGGCATTATTTTGAAATATCATGAAAGACATTTACATCCATAACACGCTAAGCCGTAAAAAAGAATTGTTCAAACCGATAACTCCGGGATATGTCGGGATTTACGTATGCGGTCCCACAGTTTACGGGGACGCACATCTGGGACACGCAAGGCCGGGAATCACTTACGATGTATTGGTCAGATTTTTAAGGCACCTCGGATACAAAGTAAGATATGTAAGGAACATTACGGATGTAGGGCATCTGGAAAACGATTCCGACAACGGAGAAGACAAGATAGCCAAGAAAGCAAGGGTCGAGCAGCTCGAGCCGATGGAAGTCTCTCAGGAGTATACGATACGCTACCACGAGGCGATGCGTAAACTGAATGTCGCGCCGCCGAGCATAGAACCACGGGCTTCCGGCCACATCATAGAACAGATCGGACTCGTACAAAAGATACTCGATGCAGGATATGCATACGAAAGCAACGGCTCCGTGTATTTTGACGTAAAGGCATACGACAAGAATCACAAATACGGAATACTTTCAGGCCGCGTATTGGATGAAATGATTTCGAACACGAGGGAATTGGACGGACAGGACGACAAGCATTCGCCATACGATTTCGCACTTTGGAAAAAAGCCTCGCCCGAGCACATCATGAGGTGGCCTTCGCCTTGGGGAGAGGGATTCCCGGGCTGGCATCTCGAATGCTCCGCAATGAGCGAAAAATATCTCGGCACCCGATTCGACATACACGGAGGAGGCATGGACCTGATGTTTCCGCACCATGAATGCGAACTGGCACAAAACATGGCTTCAAGGGGGACCGGAGGGGTAAATTACTGGATGCACAACAATATGATCACCATAAAAGGGCAGAAGATGGGCAAATCCCTCGGGAACTTCATCACACTGGAAGAACTTTTCACCGGCAAGAACTCCGTTCTCGAACAGGCCTATTCCCCGATGACTATCAGGTTTTTCATATTGCAGGCACACTACCGCAGCACACTCGATTTCAGCAATGAGGCACTGCAGGCATCCGAAAAAGGGTTGAGAAGGGTCATGCAGGCGGCAAAGGATGTCCTGAAACTTGTGCCTGACGACAATGCCGCGGAACTGCCTGAAATAAAAAACATCTTCGACAGGATATACGACGCCCTGTGCGATGACCTCAACACCCCGGTAGCCATGGCGCATATTTTCGATGCGGTAAGGATAGTAAACTCCGCCAAGGAAAAACAGGTAAGAATCAACACGGCAGATCATAGCACATTAAAAGAGATTTTTACGGTCATTCTTACCGACGTATTGGGACTCGTGGACGAGGAAACCGCCGACGGACATGAGGATGTCGTAGGCAAACTCGTGGACATGATCATCGACATCCGCAAAAAAGCCAAGGAAAACAAGGACTGGGCTACAAGCGACAGGATAAGGGACGAATTGAAAGAGGCGGGAATCCAAATCAAGGACACAAAAGAAGGCACGGAATGGTATCTGGCCTGACCGGAATCGATAACGCTTAATGAGGAAAGAGGCCGACCGCAAAATCTCTTTTGGGTCGGCCTCTTTCCTATTGGAAATTATTTCGTTGTTTTAAAAAACTGCCTGAATACTGTTTTCTCACTTCAACATGAAAGAAAGAGAGGCTTTCGAGCAAAGAGTCTCCCCTACGTATATACTCGCTTCAGTGAAAAACATCATACCGCGGCTCTTGATGAGCTTCGTCCTTATTTCCATCTTGTCGCCTGGAACTATCTGATGTTTAAAACGTGCGGAGTCTATTCCGGTATAAAAAGGCGTATGCCCTTCCAAAGCGCTGAGTACCAGCAATGAACTTGCCTGCCCCATTATTTCGCATTGGATTACCCCGGGAACGACCGGATGTCCGGGATAGTGTCCCTGAAGGAAAAACTCATCTCCCCGTACCGTATAATAGGCACGGACAGTCCCGTCATCCTCCATATAAATTTCATCGATAAGCAACATCGGCTCGCGATGAGGCAAGTACTTTTTTAATTCCTCTCTATCCATAATGTCAGGTTTTAGTATATTAGTCGATTTATCAGTTTATCTTTCTTAAAGCCACTGTACCGTTATGGCCTCCGAAACCGAGCGAATTGGACATCGCCACGTCAATATTGCATTCTTGGGCCTTGTTAGGAGTATAGTTCAGGTCGCATTCAGGATCCGGGCATTCAAGATTGGCCGTCGGAGGGATTATCGAATCCTTCATGGCCAATGCCGAGATGATGATTTCAACGGCACCGGCAGCTCCCAACATGTGCCCGGTCATGGATTTGGTCGAACTTATACGTGCCTTGTAAGCCACATCGCCCAAAGCTTTCTTGATCGCATTTGTCTCGGACACATCATTAAGAGGTGTTCCCGTACCGTGCGCATTGATATAAAGGGTATCCCTGTCAGGATTGTATCCCGCTTCGGAAAGTGCTTCCTTCATTGCGGCGGCAGGAACTTCCCCTGACGGCTCGGGAGCCGTGATATGATGGGCATCGCATGTGTTGCCATAACCGCACACCTCCGCATAGATCCGGGCTCCGCGGGCAACGGCATGTTCATACTCTTCAAGAATAAGCACGCCGGCTCCTTCTCCCATGACGAATCCCGCCCTGCGCTTGTCGAATGGAAGCGAAGCGGCATTAGGATCCTCGGACTTCGAGAGAGCCTTGCTGTTGGCAAAGCCTGCCATTGCAAATGAGTTGATAGGAGCCTCTGCTCCACCGGCGATAATGGCATCGGCATATCCGTGTTTTATCGCCCTGTACGCCTCACCGACGGCATGAGTACCTGTCGCACAAGCAGTAACCACAGGAAGGCACGGTCCCTGCGCCTGAAACTCTATCGCTATCGTTCCGGCAGCCATATTCGAAATCATCATAGGGACCATCAAAGGAGAAACCCTCCTCGCCCCTTCATAGAAAAGATTGTGCATCTGCTCCATATTGGTGTGTATTCCACCGATACCGGAGCCGACATATACGCCGAGACGGCTCGGTGCAATCTTGCCTTCCAGTTCAGAATCCTGCATTGCCTGCTTCGCTGCAGCCAATGCATATTGGGTATATTTGTCACTCCTTCTTACGGTAGCGACACTCAGGCCATAAAGTGCCGGATCAAAATCCTTGACTTTGGCCACTACCTTGACAGGCAAAGTGGATAATTCCACATCGTACGGCGAATCCAGTTTAGTCAGGGTCTCAACCCCGCAATGGCCGTTCTTAATATTATCCCACATCGTAGGAATATCGTTCCCCACCGGGGAAATGACTCCTATACCTGTAATAACTACTCTTTTTGCCATATCTATTATCAATTTAAATTTTCAGTCCCATAACCGTGTTTTTATCATTTATCCCACACGACGTATGCGGCACCGGACACGAAACCGGCGCCGAACGCGCTCATTATCAGCTTCTGTCCCTTCTTCAAACGTCCGCACCTGTTCATTTCGTCCATAAGGATAGGCACCGACGCCGAAGACGTGTTGCCCAAATGCTCTATATTGTGCAGGAACTTTTCGGGCGATATGCCGAAATGATTCTGTATCGATTCTATAATCCTGATATTCGCCTGATGGAGCAGGAAATAGTCTATATCCTCCGCCGTAATCCCGGCTTTCTCGAAGACAGCCGTTATGTCGGCAAAAGCCGCACGTGTCGCCATCCTGAAAATATCCCGGCCGTTCATGGTAATGGGCACGGGTTCCTTTTCCTTTGTTATAAAAGGTGTAGGTTCAAGATTTCTCTTGTAATAGAGAGATTCCACGGCCGGAACGCCTGACAGTTTCACTTCCTTTATGCAATCGTTCTCCTTATCCGTACAATCGAGTACTACGGCGGCGGCACCGTCACCGAAAAGGACACACACATTCCTGTCCGCCCAATTCATCATCCGGGTAGGTTCCTCGGCGCAGACGAGGAGGATGTTTCTCACATCCTTGTGTACCATCGAATAGCCGTGTGCAAAATCAAGTCCGTATATGAAACCGGCACAGGCGGCATTCAAATCCATCGTAGGCACCTTGGTCCCCAAATCGCGCTGAATCACGCAGCTGAGTCCCGGGGTGACGAACTCATTCACCACATTCGAACAGATTATGATGTCTATCTCGTCGAGAGTTATGCCTGCATCCTCTATGGCCTTCCGTGCAGCATCCACAGCCAGATCTTCAAGTCTTTCATCCGAAATGACTTTCCTCGAAGAGATGCCTGTGCGCGTGACAATCCACTCGTCGGAGGTATCCAAAAAGGTCGAAAGCATATCATTCGTAACTACTTTCTTCGGCAGAGAACTCCCTGTTCCTATAATCTTCATAAAAAATCCCTAAAAATTAAACATTAAAGCCGCTTTGTACAAGCGCGAAATTATCTCCCTTTGCCATAAAGGCAAAAAAATTGTGGTATTCAAACGGCAAATATATGTTAAATTCGCGTATTTGTGGCAAAAAAACTGTATTTAGGGTGAAATATAATACGATTATCCGCAAAATTACCCCTATGAAGATGAAAGCAGTAATTGCCACAGACAGT
The DNA here is from genome assembly GCA_017694935.1 of Candidatus Merdivivens pullistercoris. GTDB lineage: Bacteria > Bacteroidota > Bacteroidia > Bacteroidales > UBA932 > Merdivivens > Merdivivens pullistercoris. The sequence continues at coordinate 33,376 of JADIME010000093.1, read as the reverse complement.
ATATCCCTCAGGTCTCGTAAAATGCTGCTCACTTTCGAATGTCCACAGGATATTCTCATAAACCGTTCACGACCCGTTCACGAGGCCACGGGCGGCCACGCTGTCTGTGGCAATTACTGCATGCTATATTTGGGTAATTTTGCGGATAATCGTAAAAATATAATTCCCACCATGAGAGATTTTTTGCGAATATAACGTACTTTTGCGGCATGAAACGCTCAATACCGGATTATCTCGCCGAAGCGAACAACCTGGTCGTGACAGTAGTCATCACGGCCTTGTTCTCCGTAGCGTTCCTGTGCATATATTCGACATTCTCCGAAACGGCATGGTTCAACCTGCACGACAGTACAAGGTTCATACTGACAGTCGGTTTCATATCCACATCCCTCCTTATCATAGTAATCAGCAAGACATTGTTATATTACAGGCACAGGAAACAGGCTTTGGCCATTTGGAAGTACATAGTTTGGAACATATTGGAAATATTGATAATTGCCGCAATATACACAGCTGTTACCATAACTCTCATATCAGACGAAGGGGCATCGTGGCCGTGGATTTACTGTAAAGCGTTGTTGATAACCGCCATATCTCTTGTCATTCCATACGTATGCGTGGCATTCGCCGCAGCCGAAAGGGACAAAAACAAGATATTGAAAGTCGTAAACAGCCGCGACATAGTTTCGGATGAATTGCCTAAAAGCGACAACGACCTCATACACATAACGGACAACAACGGCAACCTGAAGCTGTCAATACGCTTGGAAAACCTGCTGTACATAGAGTCCCAGGACAATTATGTAAAAGTCTATTATACTACGCAGGGCAAATTGCAGAGTTATCTGGTACGCTGCAAATTGAAAACATTGGAAGAAAACTTTTCCGCAGACGGGAAACTTGCGCGATGCCACCGTTCATACATCGTGAACACCACAAAAGTGAAAGTGCTCCGGAAAGAAATGAACAATTACGTGGTAGATCTTGACAATGGAGGAACCATGCCGATTCCGGTATCCAAAAAATATTTCGAATCCTTTGCCGCTTCCTTGAGAAAATAAGACGGGTTGCATTTGTGGATTATTTTTCATATCTTGCGCTGGACGTTAATTTTAAAATGACTGGTTATGAAAAAGATCTATCATCTGTTTGTTTCCATGCTTATCATCGGCATGGCATTTTACTCATGCACCCCGGAAGAGCAGCCAGGACCGGAGCCGACTCCCGGAGAAGACACCACAACCATAACTCCGGGCGAGGACACGACCGTTGTCAGCGAGCCTCCGGTAATTGAAATCATAGGATATACGACGACAATAGAAGTCGCGGCTGTCGCCGGACAAGTAACATTCAACTACACTCTGACAAACGAGACCGAAGACGGGACCGTACATGCGAAATGTCCTGCAGAATGGGTTACCGGCATAGACTGCGGGACAAAAGGCACTGTCGTTTTCACCTATGAAGCGAACGACACGGAGGAACAACGTGAAACCACACTGACCCTGATTTACTCATACAATGAAGGGGAACAAGTTACAGACGAAGTGGCCATCCTGCAGGCAGCCGGCGAACCGGTTCCCGAGTATGATCATGAATTCGAGGCCTCCTACGCCGACGGCGAATACTACGGAGACATGTTCAGTTTCAACGGGGCGAACAACTATTATTTTATGCTTTCTTCACTCGGCTGGTATTATCCTAATTCCGAAGTCTACAATTTCGACATTTTTGCACCGGAACCTACTGACATGCAGAACATAACCCTGCCTGCCGGGAGATACACTCTCGGAGCTGCAGGAGAAACGGAAGAAATGACCTTTACGCCGGATTATTCAAACTATGCCATATACAACAGCGATTGCAGCGGATATTCTGTAGGGCCGCTTTCTTTCACGGAAGGCACCCTTGACGTTTCATTCGAAGGGAACACTTATATATGCGAGGCATTCCTTACAGACTCAAACGGAGAGACACACCATGTGACATTCTCCGGAACAGCATCTTTTGCGAACTACTATGAGCCGGAACCTGAGTTCCTGTCCACTCTGCAGGACGACGTGGAAGCCGATATGGAAGGGGTTAAAATAGACGCGTTCTATTATGGCGAATATTATGTAGATTTCGGGAACTACAACTGGTATCTGGACATAAAGAACCCGTCATATACAGGAGATTCGTTCATCATAGAGCTCCAGACACCTGAAAGCGATTTCAGCAAAGGCTTGCCATCACACACATACACGGCATCCGGCTATGGAGAAGACTGGTCCTTCCTGACAGGATACGACTATATGGGTCTGGAAGCATGGTCATGGTACAGACAATATGACGAATACGGCAATTTCACAATCACGCAGAAATCTCCTCTAAGCTCGGGAGAAATCATCATCACGAATAACGGAGACGGAACATATACAGTGATTATCGACTGTTGGGACGACAATACAACTGAACCTCACAAAATAACCGCTGAATGGACAGGAGTCATAAGCATGACCGATCATTCGGAATACTCCTCAAATGCGCCGATAAAAGATCCGCTCCGGCAAATGAGTCAGAAAAACATGCCGCTGAAAGGAAAATTATTGCAGTTCTGACAAGAAAAGCGTGTTCCTAAAACGGTTTGATTAGCAGATTTATTAAAATCTATAATATGAAAAGGTATTTAGCAGAAATGTTCGGCACGATGGTACTCGTGCTTATGGGTTGCGGAAGCGCAATCTTCAACGGCGGATGCGGCACTCCGGCGCAGGTTCTCATGGTAGCCATGGCATTCGGCCTGGCCGTAGTGGCTATGGCCTATACGATAGGCGGCATTTCAGGCTGTCACATCAACCCGGCCATAACCTTGGGATGCATGGCTTCGGGAAGGATGAAGACAAAAGAAGGCCTGATGTATATGCTGTTCCAGGTAGTAGGAGCCATCATCGGCTCGGCCATACTTTGGCTGCTCGTTTCCAACATAGACTTCAACTACGCGACAAGGACTGGAGCCAATGTATGCGCCACCGGGGTAAGCCCTCTCGGGGGATTCCTTGCCGAGATGTTCTTCACTTTCGTTTTCGTATTGGTTGTCTTGGGGACTACTGATGAAAAGAAAGGGGCCGGAAAATTCGCCGGCCTTGCCATCGGCCTGTCATTGATACTTGTCCATATTGTCTGCATTCCGATAACAGGGACATCGGTCAATCCGGCCCGCAGCATCGCCCCTGCCATCTTTGAGGGAGAACAGGCGCTTGCACAACTGTGGATATTCATCGTGGCACCGTTTGCCGGAGCCCTGCTTTCCGCTTTAGTCTGGAAACTGATCGGTAGCGAAAAGAACAAGTAAAAACACAGCCGGCTATGTACTAAAAACAATCGGTTTTCAAAACAAAAAACAAAGGAACGAGTCCGGAAATCCGGACCCGTTCTTTTGTTATGAAAAACTTCAATATTATGAAATCTTACTCTTCGCGACGGCGTTCCTGACGGTCTCCGCGCCTGTCATTACGACGGCGGTCACCGCCCCTCCTGTCACTACGACGACGGTCGCCTTCACGACGCTGACGTCCCTGAGGCTGTGCGGCTACTGCGCCTACATTCGGAGAAAGATCGCGTTTTCCATAAACCTCACCGTTGCAGATCCACACTTTGATACCGAGCACGCCCACTTTGGTATGAGCCTCAGCCAAAGCATAGTCGATGTCCGCACGGAAAGTATGGAGAGGAGTACGGCCTTCCTTGAACATTTCGCTCCTTGCCATTTCGGCACCGCCGAGACGTCCGCTGATCTGGATCTTGATGCCCTCCGCACCTGCCTTCATTGTAGAAGCGATGGCCATTTTGATAGCCCTCCTGTATGAAATACGGCCTTCCACCTGACGGGCGATGCTGTCGGCAACTATCCTTGCATCCGTATCCGGTTTCTTTACCTCGATGACGTAAATCTGCACGTCCTTCTTGGTAATCATCTTGAGTTCGGACTTGAGGACTTCCGCATCCATGCCGGTCTTGCCTACGATAAGACCCGGACGGGCCGTATGTATGCTTACGGTGATAAGCTTCAATGTCCTTTCGATAACTATCCTCGATACGCTTGCCTTTGCAAGACGTTTGTCAAGGTAACGGCGGATCTTATAATCCTCCTCGATCTTCAACGCCGTATCGTTTTTGATACTGCTCTTGCCGATCCAATTGGAGTCCCAGCCTCTTATGATACCGATTCTGTTGCTGATAGGATTTGTTTTCTGTCCCATAACTTACTCCTCCACAGGTTTGTTTTTAACATCAAGGATAACCGTTACATGGTTAGAACGTTTACGGATACGTCCGGCACGGCCCTGAGGGGCGGTACGGATCCTCTTCAAAGAAGAGCCTTCGTCAACCATGATGGTTTTCACGATAACATTTCCATTGTCGAGTTCCTTGCGCCTGTCTTCATTCTTGGCTTCCCAGTTTGCAATAGCACTGCGGATAAGTTTTTCAAGACGGGTAGAAGCCTCTTTCTTGGAGTACTTGAGTATATCAAGTGCGCGGTTTACCTCGACACCTCTGATGAGGTCTGCCACAAGACGCATCTTGCGCGGCGAGGTAGGCACATTGTTCAGCTTGGCAATAGCTGTGTGTTTCTTTATTTCTTTAAGCCTTTCGGCCATTAATCTTTTACGAGCTCCCATAATTTTAACTTCATTTTAAATTATTTACGATTGCCCGAATGGCCTTTGAATGTACGTGTAGGAGCGAACTCGCCGAGTTTGTGGCCTACCATGTTTTCAGTAACATATACCGGAATAAATTTATTTCCGTTATGAACTGCTATTGTATGGCCAACAAAATCCGGAGAAATCATGCTTGCTCTAGACCAAGTCTTGACAACCTCTTTCTTCTTGCTTCCATCATTCATCGCAAGAATCTTTTTTTCAAGGGCTTCCTGTATGTATGGACCTTTTCTTAATGAACGACTCATAATCTCTATACCTTTATTCCGTTATTTTTTCCTTCTTTCAATAATATACTTATTTGAAATCTTCTTAGGATTGCGAGTCTTGTAGCCCTTTGCCGGAATACCCTTACGTGAACGCGGATGTCCGCCGGATGCACGGCCTTCACCACCACCCATAGGGTGATCCACAGGGTTCATGACTACGCCACGGTTACGAGGCCTGCGTCCCAACCATCTTTTACGACCGGCCTTACCGTGAGATTCCAAATTGTGATCAGGATTAGACACTGTTCCAACTGTCGCGCGGCATGTGACAAGCACCATCCTCATTTCACCCGAAGGGAGACGGAGAATGGCATATTTGCCTTCACGTGCTGAAAGTTGAGCGTATGTACCGGCAGAACGCGCCATTGCGGCACCCTTGCCAGGATACAATTCTATGTTATGAACGAGTGTACCGAGCGGAATTTCAGAAAGAGGCAGAGTGTTGCCGAGTTCCGGAGCAACGCCCGGACCGGAAGCTATGGTCTGTCCTACCTTAAGTCCGTTTGGAGCTATGATGTACCTCTTCTCGCCGTCCTGGTATACGACAAGTGCTATGCGTGCGCTGCGGTTCGGATCATACTCGATGGTCTTTACCTTGGCGGTATAATTGTCCTTGTCACGACGGAAGTCGATTATACGATACATCCTCTTGTGGCCACCGCCGATATAGCGCATGGTCATCTTACCCTGATTGTTACGTCCGCCGGTCTTGCGAAGCGGCTCCAACAGGGATTTCTCAGGGACAGTGCAGGTTATATCATCAAAAGCACTGATAACTTTATTTCTCTGACCGGGAGTGACCGGTTTGAATTTTCTTACTGCCATTGTCTTTAAATGTTACTGTAGAAATCTATTTTATCTTCCCCGGCCAATGTCACGTATGCTTTCTTGAAGTGATTGGCACGTCCTCTGACCATACCCGCCTTCGTATAACGGGATTTCTTCTTGCCATGATAATTCAATGTATTGACATCCTTCACGGACACACCGTACATTTTTTCCACGGCTTCCTTGATCTCTATCTTATTCGCTCTGCGATCGACAAAAAATCCGTAACGGTTCAACTTTTCGCCCAGAACCGTCATTTTCTCTGTTACTATAGGCTTAATTAAAATTCCCATCTTACTTCCGTTTTATTATTTGATCCTTGAAGCAAGTATTTCCTGAACGCCCTCGACAAGTACAAGAGAGTTCGAGTTCATAATCGCGTATGTATTGATTTCATCAACGGTTATCACCCTTACTTCCGGAAGGTTGCGTGATGACAGGTAAATGTTTGCGGAGTTTTCAGGAAGCACGACGAGGACTTTCCTTCCGTTTGCCTTGATGTTGTCAAGGATACGGATGAATTCCTTGGTCTTCGGAGCTTCCATCTCGAATTGCTCCAGCATGGTTATGACATTCGCCTTTGCTTTGTATGTCAAAGCGGAGAAACGAGCCAACTGTTTGAGTTTCTTGTTCAACTTAGTGCGGTAATCACGAGGGACAGGTCCGAAAACACGTCCGCCGCCCACATATATGTTGGACTTCAAGCTACCGTGACGGGCACCGCCCGAGCCTTTCTGACGAATGATCTTCTTCGTACTGTGGGCGTTCTCACGACGATTCTTAACCTTGTGGGTTCCTTGCCTTTGATTACCGAGATACTGCTTCACGTCAAGGTAAATGGCATGATCGTTAGGCTCGATGCCGAATATCCTTTCATCAAGAACGACTTTCCTTCCCGAGTCCGTTCCGTCGATTTTGTAAACTGACAATTCCATCGATTAGTCCTCCACAATTACATAAGAATTCCTCGCTCCTGGAACGGAGCCTTTCAATACAAGGAGGTTATTCTCGGGAATAACCTTGATAACCTGCAGGTTCTGTACCTTGACACGTTCGTTGCCGGTATGTCCTGCCATCCTCATTCCCTTGAACACCCTTGACGGCCATGAAGACGCGCCGAGTGAACCCGGGTGACGGAGCCTGTTGTGCTGACCATGGGTCCGCCCTCCTACTCCTTGGAATCCGTGACGTTTCACTACGCCCTGGAAACCCTTTCCTTTGGAAGTCCCGACGACATCCACGAACATCCCCTCTGTAAAGATGTCCGCAACAGTCAGTTGGTCGCCAAGCTTCAATTCCTGCTCAAAGTCGGCCTTGAACTCTACAAGCTTCTTCTTAGGCGTAACGCCGGCTTTGTCAAAGTGACCTTTAAGCGCCTTGGTAGTCCGTTTTTCCTTTTTTTCGTCATAGGCAAGCTGCACAGCGGTATAACCGTCTTTTTCAATCGTGCGGAGCTGCGTAACAACACACGGACCAGCCTCAATGACGGTGCATGGAAGATTTTTTCCATCGGCACCGAAAACGGAAGTCATTCCGATTTTCTTTCCAATTAATCCAGGCATTGGTTTGTTAATAAATTGTTAATCAATAAAATACACTTCCCGCATACTTTTCGCGGGCTGCAAAGTTACAACTAATATTGTAATCTACAATGGGTTAAACAATATTTTTTATGATTCTCCGCAAAATTACCCCTTCGCGGAGAACCATATTAGAATTTCGGATTCATCCCGATGTTGTACATCATGAAGGAATAAATGTCAGCCATTTCATCCATCGCCTTCGCCACAGGCTTGCCGCCGCCATGGCCGGCATTAGAGTCAATCCTGATCAATTTAGGCGCGTCACCCGTGTCGGACCATTGCAATTGCGCCGCATACTTGAATGAATGCGCAGGGACCACCCTGTCGTCATGATCGGCAGTGGTGACAAGTATGGCAGGATACTCCGTACCGTCATTGCTGATATTGTGTAAAGGGGAATAAGCCTTGAGATACCTGTACATCTCCTCGCTGTCGTCCACGGTACCGTAATCCGGAGCCCAGTTCCAGCCGATCGTAAACAGATGATACCTCAGCATGTCCATCACGCCTACGCGCGGAACCGCCGCGCCGAAAAGGTCCGGAGCCTGGTTTACGCACGCACCTATCAGCAGCCCGCCGTTGGAACCGCCCATGATGCCTATCCTGCCTTTTTGGGTATAACCGTTCGCCACCATGTATTCGGCTGCCGAGATAAAATCATCGAAGACATTCTGTTTATTGAGTTTGGTCCCGGCCACGTGCCACTCTTCACCGTACTCGTTTCCGCCGCGCATATTGACCTGGGCATATATTCCGCCGTTATCGATGAACGGGATATAATTCGTCGAGAATGCAGGATACAGCGAAATGCCGAACCCGCCGTAACCCGTCATGATTACAGGGTTTTCGCCGTCAAGTTCAAGCCCTTTCTTATATATAAGGTACATCGGCACGGTGGTACCGTCCTTCGAAGTAAAGAACACCTGCTTGGTTTCATAATCGTACGGATCGAAATCCACCTTCGGCTCATAGAAGACTTCCGAAGCGTCCTTTTCCGCATCGTACCTGTAAATCACCCCCGGGACAGTAAAAGACGTGAATGTATAGAAAATCTCATCGCTGTCCTTGTTGCCTGACAATTGCACCGTGCCCGCTCCGGGGAGAGCCAGCTCCTTTTCTTCCCCGCCATCCAACGGTTTTACATACACATGGTTGGCTACATCCTTGTCGTACGTAAGGAACAGCCTGCCGTCCAATACGGATGCAGAAGAAAGCACCCATTCCTTTTCAGGCACCACCTCTTTCCACGAACCTATCGAAGGAGAAGACAGATCCGCTACCATAACCCTGTAACGCGGGGCTCCGTAATTGGTATAAATGTATATTTTCCCGTTATCCTCGGCTATCGGCATGTAACGGGAATCATAATTGTCCACCATCGGCACGAAACCGCGGTCTTTGCGCGAAAGATCCATCACGCTGATAAGATTGCCCGCACCCATGCCGTCTTCATACAGGAAAATGCAGTTCTGGTCATCGGAAACCGAAACGGAATAAAACCTTTTCGGATATTTCAGGTTTTCATAGAACAGCTCGTCCTCGGACTGCGGCGTGCCGAGCTTGTGGTAATAAATCTTGTGTCCTTCGTTCATGGCAGTAAATTCCTTGCCGTCCTCGGGAACGCCGTACGCACTGTAGAAAAAGCCGTCGCCATACCACTCGGCTCCGGAAAACTTGCACCATTCGATATGATCGGGAAGCATTTCACCGGTTGCCGGATCCATCACGTAAATCTCGGACCAGTCAGAGCCGTTGCGCGAGATGGTGTAAGCCATGTATTTCCCGTCCTTGGAAAAATAAATCCCGGTCAAAGCGACCGTCCCTTCGTCCGAAAGGGCGTTCGGGTCAAGAAGCACGGTACCCTTCATGTCGGAAAGACTGTCGGAACGGTAAAGCACGCTCTGGTTCTGCAGGCCGTCGTTGCGGAAAAAGTAATACTTCCCGTTTTTCTTCATCGGCGCACCGGCCTTTTCGTAATTGTAAAGGTCGAGCAGTCTCTGTTTCAATCCGTCCCTGAACGGGATGGCGTCCAGATAAGAGCGGGTAACCGCATTTTCGGCGGCCACCCATGCGGCGACCGCTTCTGTAGTGTCATCTTCCATCCACCGGTAAGGATCGGGCACGGTATCCCCGTAAAACACATCAAAGACATCGGAGCGCTCGGCTACCGGATAATTTTTAGGCGCACGAGGGCCACAGGCAAGAACAAGAGCAGAAGCCATGACCAATGCAATTTTATTTTTCAACATAATCATTATTAAATTTTTAAAATCGTTGCAAAATTTTCGCGCAAAGTTACGAAATAAATTTGCTCCTATTCCGGATTTTCGCTATATTCGCACGATTGGACATTTACACTAATCCTAAATACTCTATACCATGGATATTCGCAACCACTACTCCCTTAAAGGGAACAACACTTTCGGCATGGACGTCGTGGCCGACTGCTATATCGAATACGATACAAGACCGGAGCTATTGCAGATAATCAGGATGGCCGGACACGGACAGCTTCCCAAGCCCCTGCTTCACATAGGGGCGGGCAGCAACATACTTTTCACTCAGGATTTCCACGGAACTGTCCTGAGATCGAAGATAAAAGGCATCGACCGGGTGGACAAGGCGGCGCTGCTCAAGGTCGGAGCCGGCGAAAAATGGGAAGATGTATGCGATTTCTGCGCGCGTGAAGGCATCTGGGGGATTGAGAACCTTTCGATAATCCCCGGAGAGGTAGGCGGGGCCGTAGCCCAGAACATCGGGGCATACGGTGTTGAAATCAAGGATGTCATACAGAGCGTGGAAGCATATTCGCTGACTACCGGCGAAAAGAAGATATTCACAAACAATGAATGCAAATTCGGATACCGCACAAGCGTATTCAATACCCAATACAGCGACTGGGCCATCATCACGGCGACACTCGATCTGTCATATAACCCCAAACCGAACATCGAATACGGGGAATTGAAAAACGTCATCGCCAAATACCACCACCGCAAACCCGAGCAGGTGGATATCCGTTATGTGACACAGATGGACATACGCGAGGCCATCCTTGAAATAAGGGGAGCCAAGCTACCTGACCCGAAAAACCTCGGCAACGCCGGCAGTTTCTTCAAGAACCCTTACGTGGAGAAAAACGTGTATGAGGCCATCGCGAAGGATTTTCCGGACGCGCCGCACTATCCTCAGCCGGACGGCAGGGAAAAACTGTCGGCCGCCTGGCTCATAGACAAGTGCGGATGGAAAGGCGCCGTTCACAAAGGAGCGAAATGCTATGACAAACAGCCTCTTGTGATAGTCAATACAGGCAACGCGAAAGCGACCGACATCATGGAGCTCGCACGCGAGATACAGGTCTCTGTCTACAATAGGTTCGGGGTGAACCTGAAACCGGAAGTAAAATACGTATAAACAATCTGGCCCTACCGATAACGACATGGCTTCATTCGTAATTGAAGGCGGCAACAAGCTGCACGGAACGATAAAGGCCCAAGGGGCAAAGAATGAAGCCCTGCAGGTCATCTGCGCCACGCTGCTGACGACAGAGGAGGTAATCATCCGCAACATCCCGGACATCCTCGACATCAACAACCTCATCTCGCTTCTTGCAGGGATGGGAGTGAAAATATCCAAGACAGGAAACGAGAGTTACAGTTTCAAGGCCGAGAACATAGATGAAGAATATCTGGAAAGCAGGGATTTCGCGAAAAAATGCTCTTCATTAAGGGGGTCGGTGATGATAGTCGGGCCGCTGCTAGCCCGCTTCGGCAAGGCATGTTTTTCAAAACCCGGAGGGGACAAGATAGGAAGACGGAGGCTGGACACCCACTTCACGGGCATGAGCAAGCTCGGAGCGAAGTACGAATACGATGAAAACATACAGGGCTACCGGTTCCACTGCAAGGAACTTCACGGATGCTACATGCTTCTGGACGAGGCTTCGGTTACAGGTACGGCCAACATCATCATGGCGGCAGTACTCGCGAAAGGGGTCACGACCATCTACAATGCCGCCTGCGAGCCTTACATCCAGCAACTGTGCCGGATGCTGGTGAACATGGGAGCGAAGATAGAAGGCATCGGCTCCAACCTTCTTACCATAACAGGGACGGACAGGCTGCACGGCACAGAACACACGGTCCTTCCCGACATGATAGAAGTCGGAAGTTTCATAGGCATGGCGGCAATGAACGGAAGCGGGGTCACGATTAAAGACGTATCTTACAAAGATCTCGGAATCATACCCGACAGTTTCCGCCGCCTCGGCATAACTGTAGAGCAGCACGGCGACGACATATTCATACCGGAACATGACAATTACAGGATAGAGACATTCTTGGACGGCTCGATAATGACTATCTCGGACGCCCCGTGGCCGGGGCTTACCCCGGACCTCCTGAGCGTGATGCTCGTGGTGGCGACACAGGCGCAGGGCAGCGTGCTCATCCATCAGAAAATGTTCGAAAGCAGGCTCTATTTCGTGGACAACCTGATAGACATGGGGGCGCAGATCATACTTTGCGACCCGCACCGGGCGGTAATCATAGGGCATGACCATCGGATAAGGCTTAGGGCCAGAAAGATGTCTTCACCGGACATCAGAGCCGGCATCGCCCTCCTGATTGCGGCGATGAGCGCCGACGGCACAAGCTACATAGGCAACATAGAACAGATAGACCGGGGCTACCAGGACATCGACACAAGGCTGAACGGCTTAGGAGCAAACATCCTGAGAGTGGAATAGCAGATACCCTTCGTACTCTTCCCTGTTTCCAGATGAAACATCTTCGCCGTCAAGCATGTGCGAAAGTGCATAATCGCGCGTGGCGGATGCGGCTATCATCCTGTTCATCTCATCCACGGCCTTGTCCCTGTCGCGTATTATCTCTTCCGGGGAAAGATTCAGATAAAACATCCTCCTCTTGAACCATGCGTTCTTGTAAGCCGGATAGTTTTCATACAGGCGCGCAAGGGCCTTGTCCACGTTTTCCAAATCCCCGAGCTCTCCTGCAACGACCTTGCCTATGATGTCGCGCACGGCATCCTCGGGAGCCGGAAGCCCGGACATATCAAGCCACCTGTCGTAATTCCACGATTCCCCGGAAATGCATTTGCGCGACGAGGCATCGTGTCCCATTGAATAGAGGAACGCATCGCCCAAGGCTATGGCAATGGCTATCGAATAGTATTTTATCCCGTTTATCACCGCTTCGTATGTCATGTGCAGCCCGTCTATGACGAAATCGCCCTTGTCCAGCACGTCTATGCGGATGCCGTCTATCTGCGGCATATCCTCGAGAGCCCTTTCCAAAACGGCCTTCGCATTCATCATACTGTCGCAAAGGGCCGGAAGATACAGGTCATATATGACTTTGTCGTACCCTTCACGTTTCGGCCGCCTGTCCCTTTTCGGCCATTTGGACACATCGCGGAACAGGCCCACTCCGGAAAGCACGGCCCCGGGCATGCAATAAGTGTAACCGTTTTTGTCCAGAAGATATGAAAACGGGAATCTGGAAGAATCCCTGTGCCTGTGATGGCGCCCAATGACCAAAGAATATTCCCCCACATGGGCAGGAAGCATCAGATACGAGTCGGAGCCCATCTTGCAGCCCCTTTCCAATATGCCGTAATGTCTCGGCCCGAGCTGGTAAAGGTGGTTGCTGTGGTTTGCTCCGCTGCCGGCATTGAAAAACGAATACATCCCGCCGATCAGAAGTATGGATTTATGGTGAGCGACGGTATGAGGACCGGCAAAAGCGGCGCATATCTCCCCGTTCTCGAAATGGCAGTTGCTGAAAACCAGCGAATCCTTTGCGCAATAATGCGAATCGATTATGGCTGCCTCTCCCACGAACGTATCCATTACTTTCGAACCGCCCTTTACCCTGCTAAGACGGGACAGGATGAAATTTTCCATTATGACCCCGTAACCGATAACACACCCGCTTTCTATCGTGCCGTTCCTGAGCTTTGCCGCACCGTTGATAAATACATCGTCGGCTATGTCCACGCTGTCCACCGTCATTGCCGAAGACAACACGGAACGCCTGCCTATCCTGCCCCTGTCCGATCTCATATTTTCCGCCATGGAAGACACCATGCCGTCTATGGCCTTCTGGAATGCCTCACCCCTCTCGAACACGGCCAGCCACGCATACGAGGAAGACATTCCGGGATATATCCTGACCGTCTTTCCCCCTGTCTCGTCCAATACAGACACATTCGTGCCGCAGCCGAAAACACTTCCCTTGCGCGTATAGACCGTCCCGCAATCGAAAATCCTCGCCATGTCGCATATATCGTAATTGGAAATATAACCGCTCACGTTGCACACCAGCACGTCATCGCCCAATGTCACGTCATTGAGCACGGCATTGTATATGCCAGAGTGCATGGCATAGTCTCCCGGCATCAGATGGGTCGCCTCGAAACTGCCTATACGGACAGTCCCGGAAAACCTGCTTCCCCTCACGTATGAAGGGTCGAAACCGTCTTTAACCGAGACACGCTCCCAATCGTCGCAATAATTTCCGTTCCGCGAAAGCACGGCCTTTTCCTGTTCCGTAAGTTTCCTGTACGGGATGTTATCTTCAATTTTCATGATTTTAAAAGAAAAACGATTATATTTGTTACCCCTAATTACTATTGGGCAAAGATAACGAAAGATATAAACTAATTTCATACCATGTTTAATAAAGAAACATACAAATCCCGCCGCGAAGCCCTGAAAAAAATGATGGACGGCGGCATCGCTGTTTTTCCGGGGAATTCCGAAGCCCCTGAAAACTATCTGTCCAACCAATACCGTTTCCGTCAGGACAGTTCTTTCCTGTATTTCTTCGGCATAGACGAGCCCGATTTCGCCGCCGTAATGGACTTCGACTCGGGGGAGGAAATCATTTTCGGGAACGACGTAAGCATAGACGACATCATCTGGATGGGGCCACAGCCTTCCGTGGCTTCAAAAGCGGAAAGTGTCGGCATAACAGACAGCCGGCCTTTCGAGGACCTCTACAAAGTAGTGGGCGAAGCCGTATCCAAAGGAAGAAAGGTCCATTTCCTTCCGCCGTACAGGTATTACAACATGCTGCTTTTATCCGAATTGATCGGGGTGCCTTGCACTAAAAACGGGAACGATACGAGGAAAATGCTTGCAAGCCTTTCTTCTCCCGAGCTGACAAAAGCGGTAATCTCCCTCAGGCTGATAAAGGAGCCTTGCGAAATAGATGAAATCGACAAGGCGTGCGACATAGGATATGAAATGCACCATGCAGCCATGAAAGCGGCACGGCTCGGAATGAAAGAACAGGAACTTGTCGGCCTCATGGAAGGCATCACAGTCTCCAAAGGATGGGGGCCTTCTTTCGCAATCATCCTCTCACAGAACGGCGAGACCCTGCACAATCACACACACCATCAATACCTTACCGACGGACGGCTGTTCGTAATAGATGCCGGGGCGGAAAGCAACACGCACTATGCGTCGGACTTCACGAGGACACTCCCTTGCAGCGGCAGGTTCACTTCAAAACAGAAAGAAATATACACTATAGTATCCAAGGCCAACGACCTTGCCCTTGAAATGGCACGTCCGGGCATCACTTACAGGGAAGTCCATCTTGCGACGGCGCGTCTGATGCTGGAAGGACTTTCGGCATTGGGAATAGTCAGGGGGGATCTGGACGAAATGGTTGAGAAAGGCGTAATGGGACTGTTCCAGCCTCACGGCCTCGGGCACAACATGGGACTTGACGTACACGACATGGAAGACCTTGGCGAAGATCTCGTAGGATACGACGAAGACCAGAAACGCTCCCCTCAACTCGGACTCGGCTCACTCAGGATGGCAAGAAGGCTGAAGCCAGGGCATGTGATAACCGATGAACCGGGTATCTACTTCATTCCCGCATTAATTGAAAACTGGAAAGCCGCAGGCACGAATGCAGGATTCATCAATTTCGGGTTGCTGGAAAAAGAATACTATGATTTCGGCGGCATAAGGATAGAGGACGATCTGCTCATAACCGAGAACGGCTGCAGGCTTCTCGGACACAAACGCCTTCCGCACACTGTCGAGGAAGTGGAGACGGAAATGGCTGCAAGATAAAGATGGTCATCACGGACATAATAGCGGTAATACTCGGGCTGGCGGGAATGGCCGGATGCATACTTCCCGCCCTGCCGGGACCGCCGCTCAGTTGGACAGGGCTTCTGCTCCTGTATTTTTGGGGAGGCACAAACGGCAAAGGGGATGAAATGTCCCTTACGATATTGCTTGTAATGCTCGGGCTTACAGCCGCGGTCACGATACTCGACTATATTGTCCCTGCAAAACTAACAAAGGCCACCGGAGGCTCGGATGCGTCCGCAAGGGGAGCCATGGCAGGCCTGCTCATAGGCATCCTGCTCACCCCCATAGGGATGCTCCTCGGCACCTTCCTCGGAGCACTGATAGCGGAGGCGCATTATACCGACAAACCTCTTTCGCAATGCCTTTCGGCAGCTCTCGGCACTTTCATAGGAACCATCCTCGGCACGGGTCTGAAACTGATAGTCTCGACCGTGATTTTCATCTACATCATCATCTACCTGTAAAATGCATCAATGATAAATCATCCGCAGAATACCCCTGTAATGAGCAAGCAGGGGTATTCTGCAGATGATTCTGTCAATGATTGTACTTTGAAAGGAACGACTGCAAGGAAACCGACCTGTCCTTGATCCCCAACTTGCTTCTCAACCTTCCCCTCGCTATGTCTATGCTATGCGGAGTCTGTTTTGTGATTTCCGATATCTGCTTGGTGGTCAGATTCATGTTCAGCAACACGCACAGGCGGCGTTCATTGACGGAAAGATTGGGGTAATCCTTGACCAGCCTTTGAAAAAATTCACTGTTGAATTCCGGGACGAAATAATCTATTTCTTTCCAGTTCTCGGTAGTGCTTGCCGAGCGCAGGTCGCCGCATATATTGGAAATCTCGTTTTTCAAGGACTCGTCACCATGTTCATTTCCCATACGGGTAAGTTTTGAAATCACATTCTGGACCAACTCGTCCATCTGGGTCTGCTGCAACTCTTTCAGCCTCAATATGTCATTCCTGCTGTTCAGGGAAGCCTCCTGTGCCTGCACGCGGAGCAGCCGCCTGTAAAAATAGACAAGCGTAATGACGACAATCACGCTGGCGGCAAAAATTATCGCCATGATTACCATCTTCTGCTGGTTCTTGCGCTCCATCATCGCCTCACGCTCCTGAGAAAGAAGCAAATCGTTTTCGTACTTGAAAAGAGAGGTGTACATGCCTTTCGCCCCGAGCGAAGAGTCTATCTTCTCACTCTCCAACAAAGCGGAATATGCCTTGGAAACATCCCCGAGGCCATTGTAAACCATGGACAAAGCCCTGTAACAATCCAGAAGGTCCATGTCGAATTCCCCTCCTTCCTCGGATTCCGAAAAAATATCCGTGGCCTTTTCAAGCTCGGCGGCCGCAGCTTCCTTTTCCCCGAGCAGATAATGGCATACTCCCGTAACGTAATAATATTTCCCCCACAGATAAATATCGCCTATTGAGGACATGACATCCCTGGCATCGAGCAACTTCGAATAGATGGAAAGGGTAAGGGGATCGTCAAAGGAAAAAAGCTCTATGGAAATCTGCATCAGGTTAAAAAGCACGTTCACATAGACTTTGTCTTCATCAATTTCGGAAGTCAGGCTCAAACACTCTGCAACGCATTCCCGTGTAAGCGCCGAATCTCCGAAAGCATCGGCAAGGACGGCCTTGTTGTTGAACACCTTTACCAGCATCAAGGTATCATCCAGTCCTATCGCGCCCTGCTCGTACAAATCCAGATATTCGGCGGACGTTTGAAGCTCCTCGCAAATAAAATAAATCTGCGCCAGGCTGTTGTAGCATTTCAACACGTTCAATGTATCCCCGAGCCGCTTATATATATCCAGAGCATCCACGGTATGGCCGAGAGTCAGGTGATACTGTCCTTTCGTACTGTACAGGTCGCCGAGAAGGTAGCGGGCGTCGGCAAGTCTTTTTTCCTCCCCGGCCTTTTCATAGATATCCTCGGCCCTTTCAAGATAGGATATCGCTTTCGAATATGCATATTTGCCGGCATAATACCTTGCCAGAGTATCGGACAGAAAGGCTACATTGACATTTACACAGGATGTGTCTATCCCGTCAAGGAACTCCCTCGCATATTCCATTGCCGCATCCTCGTTACCCGACCCGAGGCTGTCCCGATACAAGCCGTAAACTGACATGTCTGCTCCGGGCACGGCAGACAGTTCCGCAATGAAACCGCCCGCCGGCCCGGCATGCCTTCCTGCACATGCGGCACAAAAAAGTACCGCTGACAATATCAGTATCTTTTTCTCAATCAAAATACACTATCTTGGCCGCAATGACTCCACATTTTTCAGTTTTCGGCTTTTCCGCACAGTTCCAGAATTGTGTAAATTCCTCGAACATTGCAAGGGCAGTGTCAGGGTCGCCTGTCTCGTTTTCATTCGAGGTCCATGCCGTTGCCGGGAAAGCGCTTCCTCCATTCGAAGTACGCGCCGCCTCCAAATCAAGTCTCAAAGTTACATATATATTTCTGATTTCAGCGGCCGACGGCAGATACCATCCGTCCCCAAGCCCCCGGCACCATTCGGCAGCCGGGAAATCCCCCGGATTGCCAAGTATAATGTCCGTATTGGCATCCCCTTCCGTATGACCGTCCGTTTCCGGAACCCCGGCAGACACGGGAGCGGTAGCCCAGGCAAGATTTTCGCCATTGTCCATAGAGATGATTTTCAACGACGAGCGGTCATCGCTGATCCACCATACAATACCGTGCAGGCCTTCCCTGTCGTACAGATTGTAAAGGCCGTAAGGATTGTTTCCCTGGGCCGATACGACATTCACGGGAAATTCCAATGTAAAATCGCCTGCCGAAATATACAGGACGGTGCTTCCTTCGTTCCACGGCGTGACATCGCAGAAATACCTGCCGTATTCATCCTGGTATTGTTCGATAGTAGCGACACCGGTATCGCCGATTTCGTATGAAATGGCCTGGTCGGTAGCATCTCCCGGCATAACGAAAGCACTTATGACGGCACGGTTGCCGTTTTCCCCGAGAGTCAGTTCGTCAATAACCATTCCGCCGCTGTTGGTCACTATGATCTCCGTTACCGGTATCTTGCCGACCGTAATCACGCATTCGGCACTTGCTCCCTTGTATGTGGCTGTCAGTACGGCCGTACCCTGTGAAAGCGCACTGAAATAGGCCGAATTGGGCTCGTCATCATAAACGATAAGCTCTACCACGTCAGGCGAGTCCACGCTCCATTCCACTATCCCGCCGGCATATTCTTCAGGGGTTATCTCCGCCGTAACCCATCCCATGTTGCCTATCCCCATGGAGTAGGTTTCTTCGGACAGAATGATCGACACGCCCTCGACAATGACATTTACAGAATCGGAAATTCCCCCTGCCGTGGCCTTTATAACGCATGTCCCCGCTGAAAGCGCCTCCACATTGCCTTCAGCATCGACAGAAGCAACGCCTGCATCGCTCGAAGTCCACTCAAGAACGTAATCGGCATCCAAAGGAAGCACCAGCGCGGTCAGTGTCTCGGTGTCCCCGACAAAGAGTTCCAACGTCTCAGGCTCTATCCCGACACTCTCGACAGGCACAGTCCTTTCCTGCACATTCACGGCGCATTCCGCCTTTATCCCTTCTGACGAGAACGTTATCTTCGCCTCTCCTACGCCTACAGCCTCTACCCTGAAAGACGAATCGGAGACAGCGGCGACACGGGCGACATCCTCATTATCTGAACTGCACGCTATTTCAAGCACTTCCGCACCGGCAGGCACGGTACTTACATATACTGTATCGACATCTCCTACGACCATGCCCAAGGAAGCACGGTCCAACTGGAGTTCCTGCAGAGCAGGCGTATCCGGCCCTTTATCGCACATCGTGAACAATGAAACCGACAAGATTGCCGCAATGATTGCAAAAATTCTTTTCATAATGTTTGTTTTATAAATATTGTCCGAAATATTGTACCGGTGACTCCCCTCCGCGCTCCAGAACCACACGGGCGCGGAACACTTCCCCGTATTCTTCATCGGAATTCTGCGCTACCGCAAGTATGGTATATTCCGTATCGAAATCCAGATACAGTACGGTCTTGGGGACAGAAACTCCCCGGTATATCAGATTGTTGATGACTAAATCGTCAGGACTTTCCACAGGGTCTGTCAGATCCCCGCCGAATGCCCAATAGTAGTAAGTCTCCGCATCGCCTGTCAATTGTACCGAGACAGGGAGAAGCGCGCTGCCCGCCGCGTCCGCATATGCCGGATAATACTGGCATACCTCGTCACCGTTGAAATATTCATCGAAGACTATGGATATCGCGGCATCCGCCACCACGGCCTCGGGAGTATGGAATATGTCTCCCTTTATGGAAGCTCCCTCATAGTTTCCTTCACTGTCGAAAACGAAAGCGTACGGGACATAATCGGTATCCGGATACAGGTCTTCACACAGTGTCTTAGAGCGTCCTGTTCCGGCAAAATATGTCATGATGGCGCTCCGTATGTCCGGAGCCGCCCCCATTGCCACGTAAACGGCGGCCAGCGATTCGAGATAGCCTTTGAGTTCCCCGTCGGAAAGACCAGCCTTGTCCGCGCTATAATAGAACATCACATCGTCCCTCGACGGGATTGCCTCCACAACGGCGCTGCGGGCCTGTACTTCGCTCACATTGAATGTTATGGAAAACGGTTCATCAGGATCCGGCTTGTCCGGATCATCGGGATCGTCCGGCTGTTCAGGGTCATCAGGATTCTCGGGGTCGTCAGGGTTCCCGGATGCCGCCGATTGCACTACCCTGTAAACGACGGCAGGATTGTCCGCATAATGCAGTCCTACCACTGCCTCGCGCACATTCCCGGACTCATTGGCGGACACGGTAAAGCCTACCGTCCCGTTTTCGGAATAATCCCAGTCGGAAATCCATTCTTCCCCGCATTCAGCGAACAGGGGGCCGTAATCGTCGGACTCTTTCAATGAATACTGCAAAGAGAGGCGGGCGCTTTCAGGACCGGCGGTTATGACCGTATCACCCACAGGGATTATATACGGTTCCGTCTCATCAACAGTGGCTGCCGGATTATCGCATCCGACAGCCATGATGATAGAAACGAATACTGTAAATATATTACGGTACGACATAAACAAAGTATTTATTTATCCACGCCGCCGTTTAGAATGCAAGCACGAAACGGAGCCTTATATTGATATACGTGGCATCTTTTTCATTCGTATATATCGCTCCATTTGTATTATAAATCGAAAAAGCAAGATTATTTGTCATATTCGATTCAGTGCTTGACCAATAATAATCCCAACTGTCCACAACTGTGGCTCCTTCGATCTGCCTTATCTTTTCGTTTACAAGATCCCTGACATCGACATCATCGTATATATTGTATATATTGTCGTCATAATCACCTGAAAACAACAGGGAGATCTCTTTTGCGGAAGGCATATACCAGTCGCTCGAAGCGTCAGGGGCGGGAACTGTCTCGCGGTAAGCCACCGTATTGGCTACGGCATCGACAGGCCATCCGGCATTTGCGGGATCAGCGTTGAAAGCCTCTATGGCCTTGGTATTGTTGTACCCCATTATCGTATTGAGGTAATCGGGATCGGAACCGCCGGTATCGGATATGATAGGCAGAAAATCGGTATTGGCCTCTACCCACTCATTTATGGTCTTCCCGTATGTCTTGGAGTTCGATTGCCATGTGGTTCTTTCTATCTCGCCGCCTATTGCGACTGCAAGACCGTGGGTACAGTTAGGATGATCCGCCTTCAATGCAGGGTCGTTCTCAGTAGGGTCGCCTACCCAGAATACCACGGCTATCGGGGTCTTCGAAGGATCGAGGTTGGATGAAACGGTGCCGTCGGAATAATAATAATCGCCCAGCTGAGGATCTTCCATCTCAGGATAAAGGACGGTCACAGGACATGTGGCCCTGATATTCCCGGACTCGGCATAAATCTCCGCACTTCCTGCGCCTATGGCCGTAACGGTCCCGTCGGCCACCATGGCTACGGTCTCGTCGGAGGAGGACCATACGACAGTCTTGTCAGTCGCGTTTTCCGGCAACACTGTCGCCTCGACGACCGTCTCGTCTCCTATTGTCAGTTCAAGGCTTGCCGGGTCAAGTACGATTTCCTCGACAGGGACAGGGACTACGGTCACGATACATTCGTCAGTCTTGTCTCCTGCCGTAACGGTCACAGTAGCGGTACCGACAGCCACCGCCGATACTGTACCTTCCACTACCGCAGCGATATTTTCATCGGAAGATTCCCATGAAAGGACATATTGCGCGCCTTCCGGAGCCACCACTACTTCAAGGACTTCCGTTTCCCCCACTTTGATTTCGAGATACTCCTCGCTGAGGGTGACCGACTCGACCGGTACAGGTGAAACGACTACCGTACATTCGTCGGACACTTCGCCGGCCGCTACGGTAATCACCGCCGTGCCTTCCGCCACGGCCGTAACAACGCCGTTTTCATCTACCGAAGCTATCGAAGGATTGTCTGAAGTCCATTCGACTTCAGTCCCTTCCGGGGTAACGGACACGGACAATTCGGAAGTCTCTCCGATCATCAATGTCATTTCATTCCTGTCCAGAACCACGCTCACCTCT
Organism: Candidatus Merdivivens pullistercoris; assembly: GCA_017694935.1. Lineage (GTDB taxonomy): Bacteria > Bacteroidota > Bacteroidia > Bacteroidales > UBA932 > Merdivivens > Merdivivens pullistercoris. The sequence goes on along the minus strand of JADIME010000093.1, from coordinate 11,246 downwards.
GTAGGGTCATCCGGATCAGGCCCGATAGTATTGTCATTGCAGGATGCCATGAACATTGCGGCAAGCACTGACAACATCAAGAATCTAAAAGTTTTCATAGTCATTTATTCTAAAGTTTTATTAAACATCATTTTACGTTATGGCAACCTGAACTCGTCTATAGGAGATACCCCGTCCTCTGTAAGGAAGATGACTTCCCTGTAGACAGGCCCGTAATGCCCGTCATGGTCGGAAGCAAAGCCCACAAGAGTGAACGTCTGCCCGAAATCCAGATACAGCAACGTGGAAGGAGCGGTATAACCTTGGTTGGTAAGAGCCTCGTACAGATAGTCGTCCGTCGCGTAATTAGAAGAGGACGGATCGGTAATGTCTCCTGCAAATACATGGTAGAAATAGCCTCCGGCATCACCCTCAGTCATGGCAGTGACAGGCAGCACGGCCTTTCCGTCCATATAAGGATACAGGTCAGGATAAATCTCTTTCACCTCGTCACCGAGAAAATACTTTTCATGTTCCAGCCAGAATGTCACATCCGAAAGCATCTGAGCCTGGGTAGTGAACGATGTCTTGAACAATCCGGTATTGGCAAAGCCCCCATAATAGCCGAAAGCGTAGACAACATAGTCGGTCCCCGGTTTCAGTCCTGAGAACGTGCCGCTTTTGTCCCCGCTGTACTGGCTTGTCCTCATCACCTCGTCCTGAGAGATGATATCATTGATTATCTGTTCATCCGACATTCCCGCATATACGGAAGCCTCGCGCCAGACGAACACATAGTTGTCTTCATTAGTCGCGACTAACTCATAATCGGCGGAACGTTCTTTAATATTAGACACGGTTATCGTTATCTCGTTATCGGACTGTTTGACCCCTTCCGTGGCAAATTCAGTAACGCCCGGCTGGGAGATGAGGACGCCTTCCTTGTCTATGGCTATGGCAAACAAATAATAGGAAGTATATTCATCAAGGTCGAACCTGTAATCAGTAACGGTACCTACCGAGGAAATCTGCATTACCGCCTGCTCCACAGACATGCCGAAATTGACATAGTCCTTTATGACAGAGGATATATAATCCTGATATACCGAAAGAATGTCTTCAACAGCTATCGTACTGCTGTTCACCGCATCGAACACATATCTCTGATACTGAACGTCCGGCTCGATGGTAACATATGCGGCCGTCCCGTCCACACGCACATCCATATCGAATGACATGTCTATCAACTCAAGGGACAGGGTCTTGAAAAGCACCTTATAAAGTCCCGTAGTCTGTTCTCCGTCATACGACATGCCCACGGCAAAAGCATAATATTCGCTGTCCGTCTTCATTCCGGACAACTCCACTACCCCTTCGCCTTTCCGCAATCCGTTCTGGGAAGCGAGGTAATCCTCCAACGGCATCCCCGCATCGAGAGCGTAGCCTTCATACATCTCTACCAAATAATCGAACAGCGCTTCATCGGAAGAGCCTAATTCGTCATAGAAACTCTTTTCCACGAACATGGACGAATAGGCCAGGTCCGCATCCGCCGGTATCACCCTTACACGGGCATAAACCTGTGAAAGTTCCTCTATCTTTATGTCAAAGGCCTCGTCTCCCGGCACGACATCTATGGCAAGCTGGGAAACGGCCACAGAAGCTTCCGTCTTCTTGCCATTGTACAAATAGGCCATCTTTATTTCGGAACTGCGTTCCTCCCCGGAAAGGTTCTCGGCGACCTTGAATGAAATCTTATCGGCACTTACCGTAAAAGACGACATCCAGGAAACGTCGCTCCATGCAGACAAGGAGCCGCCCTCGCAAGCGTCCTTAATATAATAGGAGAAAGAAAACTCACCCCCCCCGACAGGGAATGAAGCGAGAACCGAATCCGCCATTATCTCCGGGACAGGTTCTTCCACTACCGGATCGTCCGGAGGTACCGGGTCCGTTCCCTCACATGCGGCAAAAACAAAAAGACAAAGCGCCGCAAAGCAAACAAATCTATATTTCATATTTCCTGAAAAATTAATCCCCATGTGATTTTTACATGGCGAATATCCGTTTTTCCAAGGAAATATCCACAAAATATATATATACAAAATATCTTATGCGGGAAAACCGCATCACACAAAGTATGATAGACGCCTTATAACAAGCGTCCTATGATATACTCCGATATAAAAAACTTATCCGCCGGTATACGGTATCTTCCTCCGGAAAGCGGAATCAGAAGCCCTTCCGCGACCAAAGGGTCCGCATCGGACGACGGGATGGATGCCCCGGACGCACACCGGAGGCCAAGCATGATATTTTCTTCCGAAACCTCCTCGTCCGTAAGAATCTCATAACCTCCACGTGAATTGCCGGAAAGGTACGCCTGCAAATCGGAACCGTTCCATGAACGTACCCGGCGGCCCTGACTGTCTATAGTGAGCGAATGGGCGGAAGGGCCGAAACCTATATACGGAGTCCCGTCCCAATAGGAGCTGTTGTGGCGGGAAATCTTTCGGGGCATGGAAAAATTGGAGACCTCATATTGCTCATAGCCGGCACCGGCAAGCATGGACTGCAGCAATGCGTATTGCCTCGCCGTATCGTCTTCATCGGGCTCTGAATATCTGCCGGAGCGGTTCATCTCGGAAAGCGCGCTCCCGGGTTCAAGCGACATGCTATAAGCCGAGATATGCTCCGGGGCACCTCCGGGGAGCGACAGGGCCGACCTTATCGTATCTCTCCACAAAACATCATCAAGACCGGAAAACCCGAAAATCAGGTCTATGCTTATATTGTCGAAACCGGCATCCCGCAATATTTCATACGCCCTGACAGCCTCGGAAGCATCATGCCTGCGGTTCATCCACCTCAGCACCCCGTCATCGAAAGACTGCACTCCCATGCTGACACGGTTGAAGCCCATCTTCCTTAAAGTTCCCGGCCACTCCGAAGGCTTGCGGCATATATCGTCGGGATTGACCTCGACAGTGACTTCCTCCAGAGCGGAAAGGTCGAAAACGCCGTGCAATGCATCCATTATCCGCCCGAATTGACTGCAAGAGAGCAAGGAAGGAGTACCGCCGCCGAAATACAATGTCCTTATCCCTTCGGACGCGCACGGCCAGGAAGAACGCGACCTTATCTCGCCGGAAAGGGCATCCAAAAAAGATTCGGAACTCTCTTCAAACGAGAGTTCCGAATAAAAGTCGCAATATATGCAAAAACGCCTGCAGAAAGGAATATGCACATATATTCCAGCCATAAACCCTGCTACTTCAACAGCATGTCGGCGGTACCGAGGAGGGATTCGTCAGTGTAAACCTCAACGGTATAGACACCTTTGCGGTACTCGGTCTCGCCGCTGAAATAGATGATGATGTCAAGCTCGTCACCATTGTAGTCCACTTCGCGGGACGACGAATAGTACATCGGCGCACCGTCAAACACGAACTGCTGATCCACATTTTCCACCAGCAGAACCCCGTCAGGATCCTTCACGCGTATATAAACACGCCTCCAGCCCTTCTCCGCAATCTCGTTTTCAACAAGACTGAGGGAGGTACGGAGTTTCACGACACGGCTGCTCCTGTTGGTGACCGAGCCGGACTTGTTGAGGCCTTCGAGGACAATTCCCCTGCCTTTGACAATCTGCCCCTGCTCTACCTTCGATGACAGATCCTCGGTAACCTTTACGACCTCCTCGTACTTGCGCTGGCTTTCGGCCGCTTCCTCGCGTGCCTTGGCCGCATCCGCACGAAGCTCGTTATTAAGCGTATTCAGGGAGTCTATCTGGTAGATGTAATGTTTCATTATGGAACGCAGCGTACCGAGTTCTTTTTCATACTGCCTTATCTTCGCACGGTTTGTCGCATCTGTTTCCTGTATGCGGACGATGAGTTGTTCCACCTTTTCGCGCTCGGCATCCAGCTGGACATTCAGGGTGTCGTAATCCGAGGTCAGGGTGGCATAATCATTCTGGAGCTGTATCATTTCGGCTGTAAGCTGCTCCTTCTCGATCTTCAGATCCTTTACAAGCCCGTTGCGTTCAATCCATACGTATGCGAGCACGCCGGCAAGCACCACCGCCACCACGATGAGGGCATACATGATTTTCTTCAAATTGTTTTCCATAACCAAAACCAATATTTTATGTTCCAAAGGCAAAAGTAGAAAAAATTTATAACTTTGCACACAATTAACAAACAGTTTTACGATATGAGATATTTTATTCGTGCACTCAAATACTTCATCTACATAACCATCCTCGGCACTCTGCTCGTGATCCTCATCGCCGCCTTGCAGGGCGTATCTCTGGACATAAACACCCTTTTCGTGAAAGGCAGCGACTCGGTGTACACCATACTCGGCATATTTGCCGCGGTATCGGCAATCTATCCCGCAATAGGATACCAGAAACGCAGCCTTAGCTTCAACGGGGACTGGAACGAAATCAAGCCGGGGATAATCTCCCTTATGAACAACTGCAAGTTCAAGCTTGAACACGACACCCCGGGCAGGCTCACGTTCGTTTCAGACGGAGGCATAACAAGATTCCTCCGCATGTACGAGGACAGGATAACCATGGACATCACCGGCGGGGTAATGCTTCTTGAAGGACACCGCAGGAACCTGTTAAGGGTCATGTATGAAATAGAGGGCTATCTCAAAAAAATGGAAGAAGACAAAAATTCACTTCCGGAAGGATAATGACCCTGTTTTAGAGCCCGCCTCGCACAAGGCGGCATAGAACTCTTTCCCGAAAACAGCTTCCAATGGCTCTTTCAGGAACTGATAGACTTTGATGTTTTCCCTCCGCCCCTTCGCAAAGGCATCGGCGCAGATATGCCATCGGTGAAGGTTCAGGGCTTTCATCCCGTTTGAAAGCTCAGTCACCCTTATGGGGTAGAGCCAGCACGAGGCCGGTTTGCGGAAGCTGCATTTTCCCTCGCACCAACGGCGCTCGGGGGCACAGAAACAAGAACCGTCAGAGTCGAAATGCGTAAACGCGCACTCCTCCGAATCCCCGATAAGCGGGGTCACCATGTCGCCGTCGCCATCTATGGTAAAAAAGCCTGTTTTCTCGACGACCTCTCGTCCTGCCGGCTGCATGAGCGGCGCATAATCATCATAACAACGCTCCAGGGCTTCCGCCTCGTCCGCTTCCAAAGGCGCGCCGCTGTCACCGATTATGCAGCAGGCACCCTTGCATTTTTCATAATCACAGGCGAAATACTCGTCAAGCAATTCGCCGGACACCAGAATGTCTCCAATGCTTATTATCCGTATATCCATAACTGTCAGTCCAATCCTTTTACATACAATTCCACGCATCCCCCGTCGAGAAGCTTTTTCATAAAGTCTCCTACTTCTTCGGGAGCTATGCCTGATATGATTTTTTCATAATGCGAATACGTGTTCTTATTGAATACATACCTGTCCCGGATAATGCCGAACCAAGCCTCCCCGGAGACAAATGCTGAAGACACTTCGTTCATCACTATTTCCTTGGCCCATCCGACAAGCCCGGACGAAGGGTTTTTCAATGATTTGTTTACGGCATTTATGTCAAACATGAACTCGGTCATGTTTGTATTTTCCGGCAGCCGGACGGAATATGAGACATAACAGTATTCCAGAGGCTGGGTATCGAAAACGCAGTCCACCGAAACAGAAACGGAGTAACGCGCCAAAACCTCATTCAATGCCCGCTCAAGCACTTTCGCAGACACCTTTGCCATATACAGATTGCCTGCATCGTAACCGCACGGCATGGCGTATGAGGCCACCAGAACCTTCCGTGTCCCCGTCCGGACATCCGTGCCCAAAGCCTCGTCCAAGGATATGTCAGAAACCATGTTTCCGGCAAACGTGCCGTATGCGGCATCGTAATCTACAAGGCGCACACGTTTTTTTGCCCTGAACCATCCGGCATGGGCGGCGCAGGCCTCCCTGAATCCGTCGGCGGAGAGAGGGGACATGAACGCAAATACCGCATTGCCCGTCTGGGCGAGCCTTTCAGAAATGAACGAAGAGCATTCCTCATAATCCAGAGTTTCCAAGGAACGCAGCCTTTTGCGCCCTGAATATATCGAGAAAGGATGCAGCAGGGCATCGAGAGTGTCGGCCACAAAACGCTTCCGCCCTTCTTCCCCTGCATACTCCAGCATCAGGCTCTCCTTCCGCACATAATCCGCGAACCCTTCGGGATCGGGACGCCTGTCATTCATGACGGCATTCAATGCAGACCAAAGGAACGGCAGGGAAGCCACAGGGGATTCCCCGGAAATCTCTATGCAATTGCGGTCAAAACGGTAATCCATCGCTATTCCATGTTCAGTCAGCAGCCTTTCAAAATCCCTGTATTTCATGCCCGCCACCGAATCCACCTTCATCAGGTCCGAATAAAACGCGCCTTCTCCGGCCACTAAACGCGGATTCTGGGCAAATCCGCCTTTATAAAAGACAGAGAAACGCACGGACCTGCCGCTCTCTGACTCATTATAATATATCTTCAACCCGTTCGAAAAATGCAAAACAGGCGTGCCGGTAAGGCTCTCCTTCTTCACCGGCCTCGTCCCCGTCCTTGTACCTGAAGGCAAAACTCTTAGCGTATCCTCCCGGTATGCCGCGGCAATGCAAGAATCGGCGCCGGGGCATCCTGAACTCTCCCGCGTGATGGAAAATCCGTGTTCCGCACCACTACGTCCGTCATCGGGAAAATCACCTGTAACAGACACAGCATAAGGACTTTTCAATATAGCCGAAACATATCTGTTCAGATAGCGGCATCCTGAAGAATCGCCGATAGGGCGGCTCAGAAGATATTCCATTTCCATATCGGGAGAAGCCAATGACGTACCGTATAGGAAGTTGGATATGCACCGCCGGGCATATTCCCTGTATGCCGGCTCCCTTTCCGTCCATACGCCTCCCTGGAAAGACAGGTCCGCCATCCTGTATTCTTCCACTGAAAATCCATGCCGTGCCAAGCCGCACAAGACGTTTTCAATCATACCGAGAGCCTCCCGTTCCTGCCCTCCGGGGACGGAAACGGAAACTTCAAAAACATCATGCCCGGTCCCGGTCTCAAGCCCGTCTTTCATGGAGACGGCACAGTCCAGAAGGGAGACTCCGGAGATATCCGCAGACAGTTCAAGCCTCCTGTCCAGAAGTTTCCCGGCATAAAGTCCCATACGCGAGCCGATGACCGGCACGACAGTATTGCGCAGTCTGGCGGGCAACGTATCGATTGAGAACGAAACGGACACATCCGTATAAGGGACATCATTGAAAACATATAACGGTTCCGAAAGCGTGCCGCCCCCGGAACGAGATGTATCCGGCAGGCTGCCGCAATCCCTCGCCGGCTCGTACATCGCTATCAGAGACAATCTGCCCGCCACTGTTGCCGGGTCTACATCGCCCGAGACGACAATGGCCTGCATCGAAAACGGCAACTTCAATGAATCCGAAGCGATATTGACAAGCAGAAGCAGGGCTGAATCCAATACCGGCGCAGCTGACACCGGAAGCCTTTTTATGCCATAAGCCACGGTACCGTCTGGGAATTTCCGGGCATCCGTACCGGTTCCCAGGGCCGCGCCCGACCTTGCGAGGAAAGCGGCCGCCTGCCCCTCGCCGAAAGAATATGTCCGGCGGAAAGCCCCCATGAGCGCTTCATCCGGCACGTCCGTACACTGCACCGGCCTTTTCCGCACAAGGAACAGATCAGCCGTTCCCCGGCTCCCATCGTCCTTTACTATATAATATGTCAGGCCATTGCCCAAACGTCCTCTGGTCACGCACTCCGCATCGGGAAGCACGTCCGGCCCCTCCGCCGCGGAGGCGGCAGAAGACAAAAACGCGGCAAACAGCACCGCCTGTATCAGGCATATTATTGTTCTCATCATATTTTCGGCAAATATACATCGTTCTCTTAAAAATATTTAACGATTATGGGCTATATGCTATGTTGCACACAATATCTACACGGAGACTCCGGTGACAACCATTTCGCAGCGGGCGCAGTCGAAGATCAGTCTGAGGCGGCGCCCGTTGTTTACAAGGAAGAGCGGCTCGGACATGCCGGGTGCCGGTTTTCCTCCGAAACGCGGACACAGCCCGAGTTCCCGTTTTATGCAGTAGCGGCTTCTCATCAGCTCGGCTCCTTTGCGGTGGGTGAGTTCGTATGCCTTTTCAGGAACGGTTCCGTAATATTCTTTGTAAACCCCGGCCGCTATGGAGTTGGAACAGTTGAGTTTGTAGCCTTCAGTCCTGCAGAGCTGCCATTCGCTTGTCTGTCCTGATGCCGTCTTGTCTTCTAGTTCCGGTATCCTGTCGTTGCCTTGTCTTTGAGCCGTTCCGTCGTTCTGTGTCACTTTTCCCCCGTCGATTGGCGGCAGCGGTTCCCTGTCGAGCCTGTCGGCAAGCGAGCGACGCAGGGCATTGATCGCGGATGCCGGGAGGAACGGCAGTGTCCCGTCGCAGGAAACCGATTCAAGGCTGAAACTGTAAACGCCGGTAGTCCGGTTCATCTGCCTTGCGAAATTTTCTTCCATCCGCGGGCGGTTTTCGGCCGCATCGAAGTTCCCCTTTTCAGCAATTGTCACTTTTTTGCCGTTTTCACACGAAGCGACGGCTTCTATTTCATACGACTCCTTGGCGTTACGGTTTTCTTCAAGACTGTATCCTGTGCCGCCGGTGTCTGTCCCGGTCAGGTTTCCCGCCTTTGCGGCATGGCGGATATTTATCCGGGTTTTTACATCTAGGAGCCTTTTCGGACAATTGTTTTCGAGTTCTTTCTCGAACTGTATGTCATAGTTCCTGTATATTTCCGTCCCTTTGCCGACCCCTTCGGTGTATTTGGCCGTGACAAGCCTTCCCTGACATACGTCGGCGCGGAACCCGGTCACTCCGCCGGGGCCGATAAAGCAAAGTCCGTCCCCGTTGTGCAGTACTCCGGAACAGTCGTTCATGAGCAGCTTCATCGTGCCGCCTTTCCCGGCAGTGATGCTTTCGGCTTTTCCTATCTTTTCGCCTATGGCTGTGGCATTGTCCATGGAGCTCCAGTTTCCGCCGGCCCCGTCCAATGCAAGCTCGGTGTAGCCCCTGTTGAACGTCTTGTCCAGGTCGGGAGCAAAGCCCCCGTCAGTTTTTCCGAAAGACTGCCTGTGGAATCCCGGATGCGAGCGGATTGCCCTGTCGAGTGCCATGCTGTATGCTTTTACCGTGTTTTTTACATACGAGGAGTTTTTCAGGCGGCCTTCTATTTTGAATGATGATATCCCGGCATCTATCAGGTCGTCGATACGGTTTATGAGCGATAGATCTTTGAGGGACAGCAGGGCCTTGTCTTTGAGCAATATATTCCCTTTGTTGTCCGCAAGGTCGTACCGGGAACGGCAGGCCTGTATGCACTCTCCCCTGTTGGCGCTCCTGTCTGAAAGGTATTCTGAAAGATAACAGTTCCCGCTGTAGCAGACGCACAATGCCCCGTGTACGAAAAATTCAAGATCGACCGATACGGCTTTCCTTATCTCCCTTACCTGTTCCAACGTCAGTTCCCTTTCAAGGATAAGCCTTTCCATGCCGAGGCTTTCGAGCCATTCCGCCTGGGCCGGTGTCCTTATGGCGCATTGCGTGGATGCGAAAAACGGCGGGAAATCCTTTCTTCCCCTGAAATGCGCCGGGATGGCCATGTCCTGTATGATGAAGGCATCGCATCCGGCCTCCCTGCATTGCTCCATCATCCTGAAAGCTTCATCGGTCTCGGTGTCGTACAGGATAGTATTTACGGTCACGTACACTTTCGCTCCGAAAAGCCGGGCGTAAGTGCAGACATCGGCTATGTCTTCCACATTGTTTCCGGCATTGGAACGGGCGCCGAATGCAGGGCCGGCCATATAAACGGCATCGGCACCGCAGTCTATCGCAGCGATGCCGATTTCTTTGTTTCTTGCAGGTGCAAGCAGTTCCAATGCGGATTGCATCTTGCCGTTATGGATTTACTATTGGCATTTAAGTTCGTTTTCAACCATGTGCTTAGCGTATTCGCCGAAGTTAGGGTCGTCCACGATCATTTTGAAATATGTGCAGGCCTGGCCTTTGTTGCCCATATTGTTGTATGCCGTTGCTATCTGGTAGTAGATCTGGCTCTTGTCTTTTGCGTTAGGCTGGAGTGCAAGGTAATTCTCGAAACCCGCAATGGCCTTTTCGTTCTGTCCGAGCTGAAGGGCTGCCACTCCGATGAGTTTCTGCGCATTGAAGTTGTCCAGATATGAGATTGCGGCCTCGGCGTTCTCGATTACGCCAGCCCAGTCTTTTGCTTTCTGGGCATTAACGGCGGCAATCAGATAGAGGTTGGACAGCTGTTTGTTGGCCTGATCGGCCTGTCCGAGTTCAGCTGCCTTTGTGTAAGCCGCAACGGCCGCCTCGGTGTTCTGTGCGGCTCCGTAAGCCATGCCCATCCTCAGCCATGCTATCGCGTTCTCCGGCTGTACTTCGGTCACTTCCTTGTATGCCTCGGCAGCCTCTGCAAACTGTTTCCCGTTCAGAAGTATGCCGGCCTGCTGCATCAGTACCTGTGGAAGCAATGATGTGGCTTCCGAAAGGACATCCGCATTGTTGTATTCCTTTGCTATCGCGATGGTGTTTTCCAGCTCTTTAGTCGCGTTTTCACTGTCCTGAACGGAAGCATATTCCTTGGCGATTGCAAGATGTATCTTAGGGATGATGTCTTTGCAATTGTTTATGAGTTCCGTTGCATCCGGACCTATGGTTTCTCCCATGGTCAGTGCCTGTTCGAAATAATCGAGCGCACCGTTGTTGTCACCGGTGTTCAACATTGTAGCCCCCGTGTTGTAGAGTTCGGTGGCTTCTTCCATCGTCTGTGCGGATGCAAAGCCCGCAGAAAGCAGCGCCATTAAAGCGGCGATAAAGATTTTCTTCATTTTCAATAACTTGTTTTCTTTATAATTTTAAAGACCTGATTAATTCCATGATTCAAAAAAACCGAAGTCCAAAGCGGCTTTCCGATTGCAACCCCGTTGGTTTGCAAAAATTGTTCCTGAGATTCAAAAATCCTTGAAACCGAGCCCGCAAAGTTTGTAAAAAATAACGAATGCTCAAAATGTTTTTATAATTATCCGCAAAATTACCCCCCCCCCTTGATTCTGGCGAATTGCATTTGGCTTGCTTTTGTTCGTTGCCTGATTTGTCTGACTTCCGCCTGCTCCAATCTGCGCAAACACGGGAACGTCCCGACTTAA
>JADIME010000092.1 GCA_017694935.1 Candidatus Merdivivens pullistercoris | reverse complement strand
TTGAGACAGGCTTCCGCGCGGGTTTTTGTCGTTTTTTGAGGAGAATAGCAGCGCTATTTTACGATAAAAATGGCGAAAACGTGCCGGAAGGATGCCACAAAGGACTTTTGAAAAAATTTTAAACAGCTTCTAAATTCAGAATTATTAGGTATCTTTGTACCCCGTGTAATGATTTTCTGTAGTCTTATGAATACTAAATATGTTTTTGTCACCGGAGGCGTGACTTCATCGTTAGGTAAAGGAATAATATCGGCATCATTGGCCAAACTGTTGAAAGCAAGAGGGTTGAGGGTTACAATCCAAAAATTCGATCCTTATATCAATATCGACCCGGGCACTTTGAACCCATACGAACATGGCGAATGCTATGTCACCGAGGACGGGGCGGAGACGGATCTTGACCTCGGACATTACGAGCGTTTCCTGAATGTATATACGTCCAAGGCCAACAATGTCACGACAGGAAAAATATACCGCACGGTCATAGACAGGGAACGCGAGGGGGCGTATCTCGGCAAGACAGTCCAGATAGTACCTCATATCATAGACGAGATCAAGCGCAGGATGCTCCTGCTCGGCAAGTCCGGCAATTATGATGTGGTCATTACGGAAATAGGCGGTACTGTCGGAGATATGGAATCGCACCCTTTCATCGAGGCGGTAAGGCAGCTCCAATGGGAACTTCCCGAGGAGGACTGTCTGGTAGTGCATCTTACTTTGGTGCCTTATCTCGATGCCGCAAAAGAATTAAAGACAAAGCCTACACAGCATTCGGTCAGAATGTTGCAACAGGACGGGGTGAATCCGGATATCATAGTGTGCCGTACCGAGCACAAGCTGCCTGCCGATGTGAGGCGCAAGGTGGCGCTGTTCTGCAACGTGAAACCGGGGCATGTAATAGAATCCCTCGACGCCCCTTCCGTATACATGGTGCCGTTGAAGATGCAGGAAGAAGGGCTCGACAGGATAGTGCTGGAACATTTCGGAATGAAAGACATGCCAGAACCCGACCTGTCCAGATGGAATGAATTCCTTGACAAGCTGTTCAATCCGAAAAGCACTGTGGATGTCGCGCTTGTCGGAAAATATGTCGAATTGCAGGATGCCTATAAATCCATCCTCGAATCGTTCATACATGCCGGTGCCGCCAACGAGTGCAAGGTAAGGGTACACAGCATACACAGCGAGTATGTCAATGAGTCCAACGTGAATGAAAAGCTCTCGGGCATGGACGGTATCCTTGTCGCTCCGGGATTCGGCGAACGTGGAATAGAAGGGAAGATCACGGCCATAAAATATGCAAGGGAGCACAATGTCCCGTTTTTCGGAATCTGTCTCGGAATGCAGATGTGCGTGGTCGAATTCGCGCGCGACGTGCTCGGTTATGCGGATGCCATGACAACGGAGGTGGTCCCTTCGACCGCACATCCGGTGATAGACCTGATGGAAGAGCAGAAAAGCACCACGATAAAGGGCGGGACCATGCGTCTCGGAGCATACGAGTGCAAGATCGAACCCGGAACCCTCGCTTACCGCATTTACGGCAAGGATCTGATTTCCGAAAGGCACAGGCACAGGTATGAATTCAATAATTATTATCTGGATGAGATGACAAGGGCCGGTCTGGTGGCTTCCGGAAAAAATCCGGAAACGGGCCTGGTCGAGATAGTGGAACTTCCTTCGCACCCGTTCTTCATAGGCGTACAGTTCCATCCTGAATTGAAAAGCACGCCGGAAAACCCTCAGCCTGTTTTTGTCGCATTCGTGAAAGCCGCCCTCGAATATGCCGCCCGGAAAGCGGAGACGGCAGGCAAGGCTAAGGCTGACGAAACGAAATGATGATGAGGAAATTCATTATATGCGTCCTGTGTGGCGCGGTATTGCTGTCTTTTCTGTCCGTGTCCGCCGCGGCGGAAGAGCCGGTCAAGTATTATGTGGCCAAGGCGGTCGCGAAATATCCGCATGACATTTCATCTTATACCCAGGGGCTTTTTTTCCATGAAGGGCGTTTGTATGAAAGTACGGGCCAATACGGGGAATCGACATTCCGGGAAGTAGACATAAATACTGGACGGGCCCTGCAGCGGCTGGATTTCGACGGCCGTTATTTTGTGGAAGGCTCCGTGGTTTTCGGAGACAGGCTCTATATACTCACATGGACCGACGGGCTGTGTTTCGTATATGAGTTGGACGGCCTCAGGTATCTTGGACAGTTCCATTATCCGCGTCAGGGATGGGGGCTTGCCACGGACGGGACATCGTTGATTGCTTCGGAGGGGACATCTTATATTTATTTTATAGACCCCGAGGATTTTTCCACTGAAAGAAGCGTCCAGGTGGTGCTGAACGGCCGCCCTGTGGATTATATCAATGAACTCGAATATATTGACGGGAAGATATGGGCCAACGTGTACATGACCGAAAACATATTGATCATAGATCCTGCTTCCGGGAAAGTCGAAGGAGTGGTGGATTGCAGCGGCCTGCATGCCAAAGGCGACCGTTCCATGCGTGACGATGTGTTCAACGGGATCGCCTATAATGCCGTGGACGGGTCCATATACGTTACGGGAAAATATTGGCGCTACCTTTATAAAATAGAATTGGAGGAAAAGTAACTGATGACGGTTATCGTGGCCGATTGCGGCTCCACTAAAAGCGACTGGCGTATAAAAGGCAGTGACGGCCATGTCGTCCCGTTCAAAGGAGACGGAATAAATGCGGCGTTGGATTCGCGGGACGAACTCGTGCGCAAATTCATGCAATTGAAGCCTTTTGTAGGGGATGGCAGGGTTGTCTTGTATTTTTATGGCGCCGGTGTGGTTTCGAAAGAGGTTTCCGATGCCGTGGGCGATGCATTTTCCGAGATTTTCCCGTGTTCTTCATGTGAAGCCCGTTCCGACATGGAAGGGGCGGTGCGTTCATTGCTCGGGGACGGCGACGGGATAGCCGCTATTCTGGGTACGGGCTCCAACAGCGCGTTCTGCAAGGAAGGCAGGATTGTGTGTTCCGTGCCGAGCGGAGGATATGTCCTCGGGGACGAGGGATCGGGAGCGTGGATAGGGAAGGCGTTGCTTTCCGATTACGTGAAATCGCTGATGCCTGAAGACGTTTCAAAGGAATTTGAAAGGGCATACGGGCTGGATTATTCCGGAATAGTCAAGGCTGTCTATGCTTCGGCTTTTCCTAACAGGTTCATTGCCGGCTTTGCCGTCTTTGCCGGAGCATTCAAGACCCATCCTTATATTAAAAACATATTGGCAAACGGTTTCGATTCGTTTTTCGCACGGAATATCATGCAGTACGGGCAGGCAGGGAAATGTTTTCTGGGACTGACGGGATCTGTGGCATGGAATTTTTCGGAATATGTCCGCGAGGCAGCCGTACGGGCGGGACTGCGTGTGGACAAGATAACGTCTTCGCCTATCGAAGCATTGGCTGAATATCATTTTTCACATTATGTATAAACAGAAATTTCCATCGCGGCTTCTGGACGATGCCGTGGAGCAGATAGGGATGTTGCCCGGAATAGGACGGAGGAGCGCTTTAAGGCTGGCGCTTTATCTGCTGCGGCAGCCGAAGGAAAACGTACACTGTCTTACGGAGTCCATAAACAGGTTGCGCGATGATACAAAATATTGTCCGGTATGCGGGATGGTGTCGGAAGACGGATTGTGTTCCATCTGTTCAGATCATCGCCGGGACGCTTCCACCGTGTGCGTCGTGGAGTCTTTGCGTGATGTCCTGAGCATAGAGGCCACGGGACAGTATAACGGTGTCTACCATATCCTCGGAGGCATAATATCTCCCATAGACGGCATCGGTCCGTCAGACCTTTCGATAGATCCTCTTGTGTCGAGAGTGGAGTCGGGAGGGATAAAAGAAGTGATATTGGCCCTTAGCACGGACGTGGAAGGCGAGACCACGGCATTTTACATATACAGGAAGTTGGAGCCGACAGGCGTCCCTGTAACCGCGATCGCGAGGGGAGTCGGTTTCGGCGACGATCTCGAATATACGGATGAAGTCACTCTGGGGCGTTCGATTGCGGACAGGAGAGAGTTCAAACCCTGATTGTAACTGATTATGGCTTGATATGGGATGGTTTGAGTTGTTTTTGCTGGCGGTAAGCCTCTGTTTCGACACGTTCGCCGTATCTGTGAGCGGGAGTTGTTCGATAAAAAGCGCACCGGCATGGAGGATATTGCTTATCTGTTCGGTGTTCGGCATTTTTCAGGGGGCGTTTACGCTTATAGGATGGTTGGGCGGCATGTCTTTCCACCATTTTATCAGTTCTCTGGATCATTGGATTGCCCTGGCCCTGTTATTATATATAGGTGTAAAGATGTGCATGGAAGGGGTTTCCAATCTGCGCAAGGCAAGGCGTGGGGAATCATGCGCGGAAGTTTCCGTAAATCTGCTTTCAGGCAAGACATTGGTGCTTTCTTCCATAGCCACGAGCATAGACGCGCTGGCGGTAGGGATAACTCTGGCAATGGTCAATCTTGGCAATATGAAACTTTACGGCGGGATAGCCATGATAACTGCGGTTACCGTAGTTGCCTCATTGGCCGGGATATTTTCTGGAAAATGGCTGGGGCGGCGTTTGGGCGAGTGGGCTCAGGTTGCAGGAGGTTGCATACTGGCCGCCATCGGGATAAAAATTTTTCTGGAACATACCCTGTTTGCATGATGTATCCCAAGTTTTTTTTGCATTGCCCTTAACTTTCACTATATTCGCGCCATGGTGCAGATATTCTATAAAACGGACGGAAAGATAATCTCCACTCCGAAATGCGGGGATTTGGATACGCTCTCGATTGAGGACGTTGTTTGGATAGATTTATTTGCGCCCACGGAAGAGGAAAAACATGATGTAGAGATATTTTTGGGCACTACGATCCAGAGCCGTGCCATGGCCGAGGAAATCGAAAGTTCTTCCCGTTATTCGGAAACGGAAACCGCCATCTACGCCAATACCAACTTCCTTATCCCGGGGCCGGACGAGTATGCAATGGAAGCCGTGTCTTTCATATTGACAGACGGGGTTCTGGCCACATTGAGGGAGGTGTCGTTGAGAAGTTTTACCGATATACAGCGGCGCATGTACGCGCTTCCAAAGATGTATCCGTCGGGATACCATATTTTCGTGGCGATATTGGAAAACCGTATCGACCTTGATGCGGATATGATCGAGCTGATGTCGAAAGAAATAGCCCAATACAGCAAGCATGTGTCCCTCGGCGAGAATGTGTCCGACGAATTCCTTCTGGATATCAACCAGCTTCAGGAAAACACGATGATGGTAAGGGAAAACATAGTGGACAAGCAGAGGGTGATTTCGAGCATACTCAAAAGCGACAAGTATCCTCCGGAGATACACGAAAAACTGAATGTGCTGATAAAGGACATAGCGTCGCTGATAAACCATACCAATTTCAGTTTCGAGCGTCTGGAGTATCTGCAGAATACTTTGTTGGGCCTCATCAATTTGGAGCAGAACAAGATCATGAAGGTTTTCACTCAGGTTTCACTGCTGCTGATGCCTCCTACGCTTATTGCAAGCATCTACGGGATGAACGTCCACCTGCCCATTACCGGGACATTCTGGGACTTTGTGATTCTTGCCGGCGTCATGCTGCTGGCGGTAGGTGTGGCCATCATCATATTCAAGAAAAGAAAGATGATGTGACAGGATTTTAAACGATAATCATTGAATTTCACGCAGTTTCCCGCTTAAATCTTTGGCAATCCGATTTTTTTTCTCTAATTTTGCACCCTCTTTCCCGAAGCGGGAGAGGACTATAAATAATGTTTAACCGCTAATTTGTTTGTATTAAAATGGAACAAGAAGAAGCAAAAGTAACCGTAGAGCCGCAGCAAGAGCCTAAGGAAGCTCCTGTGCAGGAAGAAGCAGCCGTTGTCGAAGAACCGGTTGCAAAAGAAGAAACCAAGAAAAAGGGCATCCTCAATGCATCAGTGAATCCTGATGATTTCGATTGGGACGCATTTGAAAAGGACGGATCAAGCGAGATCGACCGCAAGGCAATGGAAGATAGCTATGTCCAGACTCTTTCAAAAGTCATTGAAAACGAAGTCGTGGATGGAGTTGTCACAGCTATAAACAAGAGGGAAGTAATAGTAAACATAGGGTACAAGAGCGAAGGCGTAATCCCTGCCACTGAATTCCGTTACAACCCTAATCTTAAGGTAGGGGACAAGGTGGAAGTGTATGTAGAGACGGCCGAAGACAAAAAAGGCCAGCTGATACTTTCGCACCGCAAGGCACGTTCTCTCCGTTCATGGGATATGGTCAATGACGCATACGAGAACGACCGCATCGTCAATGGTTTCATCAAATCACGCACCAAGGGCGGCATGATCGTGGACGTGTTCGGAATCGAGGCCTTCCTGCCTGGTTCGCAGATCGATGTCAAGCCTATCAGGGATTATGACGCATACGTCAATACTACCGAGGAATTCAAGATCGTCAAGATCAATCAGGAGTTCCGCAATGTCGTAGTTTCCCACAAGGCGCTTATCGAGGCTGAATTGGAAGCACAGAAATCAGAAATCATAAGCAAGCTCGAAAAAGGACAGGTGCTCGAAGGAACCGTCAAGAACATCACTTCTTACGGTGTTTTCGTGGACCTTGGCGGCGTAGACGGACTTATACACATAACGGACCTTTCATGGGGACGTATCAACCATCCGGAAGAAGTCGTGCAGCTTGACCAGAAGATCAATGTGGTCATTCTCGACTTCGACGATACCAAGAAGCGCATAGCTCTCGGTCTCAAGCAGCTTACTCCTCATCCATGGGATACCCTTGATCCAGACTTGAAGGTAGGTGACAAGGTTAAAGGCAAAGTCGTACTCATTCAGGATTACGGTGCGTTCGTTGAAATCAAACCGGGCGTTGAAGGACTTATCCACGTTTCAGAAATGTCATGGTCACAGCACCTGCGTATAGCACAGGATTTCTTGAAGGTAGGTGATGAGGTTGAAGCCCAGATACTTACTTTGGACAGGGAAGAAAAGAAGATGTCCCTTGGCCTCAAACAGCTCAAAGAAAATCCATGGGATTCGATTTCCACAAAATACCCTATCGGCTCTGTTCATACGGCTACCGTACGCAACTTTACCAATTTCGGCGTATTCGTGGAACTCGAGGAAGGAGTTGAAGGTCTTGTACACATCAGCGACCTCTCCTGGACCAAGAAGATCAAGCATCCTTCCGAGTTTACATCCCTCGGAGCGCAGCTCGATGTCGTAATCCTCGACATAGATCAGGAAAACCGTCGTCTCTCGCTCGGCCACAAGCAGCTTGAAGAAAATCCGTGGGAAGCATTCGAAGGCAAATATTCCGTCGGTGATGTCATTGAGGCTCCTGTAGCTTCCATTATAGACAAGGGAGGTGCCACGGTAGAACTTCCTGACGGTATAGAAGGTTTTGTTCCTGCCAAATCATTGGTAAAGGAAGACGGGTCGGTTCCGGCAGTGGGCGAAGTCCTTCCGTTCAAGATAGTGGATCTTAACAAAGCCAACAAGCGTATCGTTTTGTCGCATACAAAGACTTACGAGACAGCTGCTCCTGCAGAGGTGAAAGAGGCAGAGTCCAATAAGCCTGCAAAGGAAGAGGATTCTACCAAATCGGCAATGAACAAGATCAACGCCAATATCGAGAAGACCACTCTCGGGGATATTTCCGAACTTGCGGCTCTCAAGAACAAACTTGAAAACGGAGAGGAATAATATTTCGTTTCAGATGGAATAATTTTTCCTTCAATGGAGTTTAAATTATATGTTTTGGGTACGGCTTCGGCCTTGCCTGTCAAACAGAGATTCCCAAGCGCCTACGTACTTTCGGTACGCGGGCGCTTGTTCTTGATTGACTGCGGGGAAGGTTGCCAGATGCGTATGCGCCGGATGGGCATATCGATACTAAAGATAGATACGATATTGATTTCCCATATACACGGCGACCATATTTTCGGATTTTTCGGACTGATTACTACCATGGGCATGTTGGGCAGAAGGGCTCCTCTGCATGTGTATGCCCCGCGTGCATTCTCGTCGGTACTGAAATTCGTGCTTTCGTTTTTCGGCGAAGGCCTGAAATTCCCTGTCGAAATGCATGTGGTGAAGACTGCCGCTCCGGAATGCATTTTAGAGTCAAAATCAGTTGAAGTCCTTGCTTTCCCTTTGAAACACAGGATAGAAACATACGGATACATTATAAGGGAAAAGGAACCCCTGTACAACGTGCATAAGGATTTGATAGAACGGCACGGGCTTACGTTACGTGAAATCGGGCTGTTGAAACAGGGCGTGTCGGTTACACGTGAAGACGGGTCGGTTTTGGATGCTTCGGTATTTGCCTATAAGCCGTATATTCCGAGGTCCTTTGCCTATTGCAGCGATACGGCTCCTTTCCCGGAACTTTCCGGTTGGGTGAAAGGCGTGTCTTTGATGTTTCATGAGTCCACTTACGCGTCGGACATGAAGGATCTTGCCGTTGCCACGTACCATTCGACGGCAAAGGACGCGGCCGAGTGCGCAAGCGGTGCCGGAGTGGGAAAATTGTTGTTGGGACATTATTCTTCGCGTTATCTTTCCCTGGAGCCCTTTATCAATGAGGCTAAGGCCATATTTGAAAATACTGTTCTCGCTTCGGACGGGGATGTCGTGGAAGTGCCTTTGGTAACGCGGAAAGTATCTTTTTAGTTACCTTCGTCCAGTTCCCTTCGTTACCTTCTGTTACCTTCGACAAATAAATTTGTTTTTCTTCCGGCTTCTTGCTATGTTTGTATGTTATGCGAAAATTGGCGGTCATACTAGTTTTATTTTTCCCTTTGGCGGTTTTTTCCCAGGAGAAGCTGTCACGCTCAGGCTATATAGAGAAGTACTGGCGGGTGGCGGTGGAAGAGATGGAGCGTTCAGGCATTCCTGCCAGCATAACCCTTGCGCAGGCTTGTCTGGAGTCCGACAACGGCAATTCGTATCTTGCCGTTAAGGGAAACAATCATTTCGGGATAAAATGCCACGGATGGACGGGAAAATCCATAAGGAAGCATGACGACAGGCGTAACGAGTGTTTCAGAAAATACGGCAGCGCGTACGAATCTTTCCGGGACCATAGCGATTTCCTAATGGGAGGTGCCAGATATTCCAGACTTTTCGATTTGGATCCGTATGATTATGAAGGGTGGGCTTACGGTCTTTCGGAGGCCGGATATGCCACAAACCCCCAATATCCGGAATTGCTTATCAATATCATAGAAGACAACGGGCTTGCACGGTTCGACAGGATGGCGCACGGACAAGGCGGCGGTTCTGTGCAGGCTGCCGGTGATTATCATGAAAATACGGCGGATGCGACCATAGTTGATGACAATGGGGTCGTATATTACGGTTTTACTCTTTCCCGTGAATGCCGTGATGAAAACGGTGCTGCATATATCGTTACGGGAGAAGGGGAGACAATACGGTCGATAGCGAAAGAATTTTCATTGACGAATAGGGAGTTGAAACGTTACAATGGTTTGGATGTCAAGGCAAACAAGGAACTTCCACAAGGAATGAAGGTCTATGTGTCGCGAAAAAAGTGAAGTTCAGAAGAATTAATCTAACCGAGTGAAAATCAATATGGGGAAAAGCAGGAAAATGTTGGTGCGCGTGGCGCTTCCGTGTTTTATTGCCGTGACGGGAATTGTCGCTTTCGTGCTTGTAAGGTATTATATAGACCATAAGGCGAGCAATTTTACGGAGCCGTACGTGCTGTACGTGGATGACGGCTCGACTGTCGGTTCCGTATTGGACTCTCTGAACCGGAATGCTGGTGTCATCCGTCAGGGCAGTCTTGTAAGGATGGCCGACGAAGAAGGACTGTCCGGCGCATTGAAGCAAGGACGTTATGAAGTGAAGCCGGGAATGTCGTCCGCCTATGTTGTAAGAATGATTATAAACAATTGGCAGACAGAGACAAAATTGACCATTTCCGGCTACATCAGGGACAAGGGACGCCTTGCCAGGGTGCTGTCAAGGCCGTTGCAACTGGATTCCGCCGATATTGCCGCGTTGCTGAATGACGATGCTTATCTGTCCGGATTGGGTTTTGACAGCGAGACTGTTCTGGGTATGGTGTTGCCTGATACTTATCATTTATATTGGACTGCCACTCCCGAGCAGGTAATGGAGAGGCTGAAAGCGGAATATGACAGATTCTGGAATGCCGGGAGGCTGCGCAAGGCGGATTCATTAGGGCTTACTCCTCTGGAAGTAAGTATTCTTGCATCCATTGTCATGGAAGAATCGAATGTAAAAGACGAATATCCTGTAATTGCCGGGGTTTACCTGAACCGTCTCCGCAAGGGGATGAAACTTCAGGCCGACCCGACTGCCCGTTTTGCGACCGGGGATTTTACGATAACGAGGGTGCTTTATTCACATACGCGCATAGATTCTCCATACAATACCTATATGTACCATGGTTTGCCGCCCGCTCCGATAAATGTTCCTGGCAAAGCGGCCATAGACGGGGTACTCAATGCGGCGGATCATGATTATCTGTATTTCTGCGCGCGTCCCGAGTTTGACGGGAGGCACAATTTTGCAGCTACTTATTCCGAGCACAAGCGCAATGCACGGGCTTACCAGAAGGCCTATAAGGAATGGGTAAAGAAAAAATCCGCCAATCAGGAATGAGCCGTGACTCTGGCCGCCCGTGGCCTCGTGAACGGGTGGTGAACGGTTTATGAGAATGTCCGGTGGACATTCGAAAGTGAGCAGCGTTTTCGAGACGCGAGGGATATTCTGTCCTTGGCAATTACTGCTTTCATCTTCATAGGGGTAATTTTGCGGAGAATAGTAATTCTTTTTCTAAACGTTTATAAACGGTTATGCCTTTTTCCTGATTTGCAAAAACAGGTATTTCAATAATAAATATTTTTTTTTGAGGCTTCGGCATTTTCTTCCTGTATAGATTTGCAGAAAAAGGAGGATGTGTCATGAAGAGGCCGGCAAAATCGGTGATGACGGGAATTACAGCCCTGATATTGTTATTGACCGGATTTCAGGTGGCTTTGCTGCTTGCCCGGAATATTTTTTCTGAAGCCGATGATGGCGGAAGGCGGGAGGAGAGCGTTTCCCGCAGTGTGCCGCATGCGAAGGATTACGGCGGCAGCCCTGTCCCCGCGGAGGATTCGGCATACCGTGCGAATGTTTCCCCCGAAGATTTCAAGCCTATCCCGATTAACCTAAACAGGGCGGATTCTGTAGCCTTGCTCGATTTGCCGGGTGTAGGGCCGTACTATGCCTCCCGTATCATACGTTACAGGGAACGGTTAGGCTCTTATGCCGTGAAGGAACAATTGTTGGAAATAAGGGGCATCGATTATGAAAAATACTGTCGTATGGCTCCTGAAATAGAAATACTTGAAGAAGACATCCATGCACCGGACATATGGAGCCTGCCTGCTGATTCGATAAGCAGTCATCCGTATTTGGATGCATATTCCGCAAGGGCCATAGTGGTGTTCCGAGAAAACCATCCGGAAACTTCCTGGAAGATAGATTCTTTGTTGAAGGCCGGGGTTATTTCGGAACGCAGTGCCGCCGGGCTGAAACTGTATTTTGACTGATAATCATAAGAAGCTGTTTAAAATTTTTTATGATTCTCCGCAAAATTACCCCCCCCCCATGATTCTGATTCTTGCGAATTGCATTTGGCTTGTTGCTGTCGGCCTGATTTGTCTGACTCACGGCCGCTCCAATCTGTGCAAACACGGGAACGTTCCGACTTAATCTTCGGTATATGTAAATTACTGCATGTTAATTAATTAACAAAAATATGCCATAAAATTTATGTTCCGAACGGGGCCGAGGTGGATCTCGCTCGGAACAGTGATTTTTTGTCTGATTATCATAACAATCTATGGGATAGTGTCTTACAAAGACAACTATTAAGTCGTCCTGTTCCCGGTTTTACAAGAAAGGTTTGAAAAGTTTGGAAGTCAAGGCCACAATAGTTGAAAGCATAATCTGCCGGATAACCTGTGAAAAACAGAATTTGCCGGAGCGGCAGGACTTAATTTGTTGTGCTGTAACGTGGTGATAATGTGTGAGTTGTGAAATATTGGCAATTTTCAGTTGCTCCGGCATGTGTGTTTTTGCATGTCTGCTGGAGCATGCCGACTTAACTTCTGTTGGCGTGATGCATTGATTTACAGTGTTTTGTGTAAATTTGACGATTTGCGGTTGCTCCAGCAGTTTTCATAAACAATTCCAGCCCGGCAACATGAAACACGAAACTGTGTTCTAGGTCATACTGGTCCGGCAGGCGTACATCTGTCTTCTTGGGGGGGGAAGTGAACTGATTTTCCGCGAAACCGTAGCACTTTCCCCCGGGGGAGTAAACCGGGCTTACGGCTCTACGGCCATTCTGCCTGCATCCCTCGCCCGTCCTTCCGGGGGAAGTGAATCGATTTGCCGTGAAACCGTAGCACTTTCCCTCTCACCCCCGCCTCCGGTACAAGCCTGGCACCCGTCCTCTCCTTGCGAGGCACGCCATGCAACTCTCGGCTTCTTCGATATTCGGCTTCGCCGGAAATACGGTTCACGCCTTTCGGCTTCTGGTATATTTGCCTACGGCAGAAATACTGTTGCGCCTCGGCCATGCAAGCCGTCAGGCTTGCATCACCTGTTTCGCCAGTCGTATCCATGAGCCCGAGGCCTCCTGTCTCCGACGGACTAAACAGGCATGCAACAGGCATGCAAATGTGCATGCAAATGCAAAAGCATTTGCATTGCTCTCGGCTTCTTCATATATTTGCACTTGTTTTTATAATTGTTTGCGATTATGATAAAAGCATTTGCGCTTTTAGTTGCTTTGGCATTCGCATTGCCGGCCCGATTGGGGGCGCAGGCCTTGGCAGATCCGGTTTGTCCGGTAACTGAGTGTGATTATCCGGTAGCCGAGTGCGGTTATCCGGCAGCCGAGTACGATTGTGCAGCAACTATTGTGATGCACGAACCCGGATACGAGTTGTTTGTCGGGACAATGCATCCCGCCGCGGCACTTTTCATGGATTATTTCGATGCGGACAAGGCGGCAACGGAACATGAAGGATATCAGCGGATTCTCCGCGATATGGGAGTAGAGGTCGTCACTGTAAGGGAAATCCTGCTGAAAGACTGTGTCGATTCTTGCGGAAATCCTGTCGATGGCGATGCTTTAAATGAGCTTCGTGCGTTTGCATCGCGCTTCTTGAAATATACTTGCGACGAGGGTGTGGATTCGGCTGAACAGGCTGCATACCGTAGTGAAATGCTTGCCAGGTTTACCCCGCAGGATCTTGTAAACATAATATTGCTCCAGCCGGAGATAATATTGCGCAAGACCGATATCAATACGAACCTTGAGGCGTCCTATTTGCTGCATCCTGTGATGAATCTTTTCTTTATGCGTGATCAGGTCATTACTACTTCGAAAGGGGTGGTCGTCGGCAGGATGAATTCATCGCAGCGCAATGTCGAGACCGATATTGCCGAGTTCTGTTACCGCAAAATGGGCGAGACACCCATTTACCGTATATCAGGCAACGGCGCTTTTCTGGAGGGTGGGGACTATCTGCCTTTCGGAACTTTGTCGTTTATCGGCAAGGGACTGAGAACTACTCAGGAGGCCATTGATCAACTGCTTGAGAATGATCTTATCGGCAAAGACACGCTTGTCGTGGTCTGTGACAGTTGGAAGTCGCAGGAACAGATGCATTTGGATACATATTTCAATATAATAGACCGCGACCTTGTTACACTTTGCGCAAACAGGGTAGAAGCTGTTCCTGGAGATAAAGACTTTTTGACAGTTGATATTTATGTCAAAGACATGTCTGGAGGCTATGCCAAGGTGTCGTCGGGTATTCCATTCACGGAATTCCTGTCAGAGAGGGGCATCGGTATAACTCCGATAAGCCGTGCCGACGAGCTTAATTACGCCAACAATTTTTTAACCGTAAGCGCCCGCAGGATTGCCATGGTGGAGGGACAGTCGTCCGGACTCCAATCGGCGCTTGCCGCCTGTGGCGTGGATGTGACATGGGGTCCTCTGTACAACCTGACTAAGGGATACGGTGCGGCCCATTGCATGACGCAGGTTGTCAGGCGTGTGCCTTCGGCGAAAGATTCCGATCCTGAAGATACGGTCTTTTGCGGAGGTTTGCTGTGATTTGTTTTCAAAATAAATATATTTGTATATGGATTTGATTACGTGTTCTCATATTTACAAGAGTTTCGGTGCGTTCAAGGCTCTTGACGATATCAGTCTGGATTTTCCCGAAGGCAAGGTTTTCGGCCTTTTGGGGCCTAACGGGGCTGGGAAAACGACTCTTATAAGGATCATTAACAGGATAACTATCCCTAGCGAGGGGGAGGTTTTCTTCCGTGGAAAGCACATGACGGACGAAGACGTCGAGAAGATAGGCTATATGCCGGAGGAAAGGGGGCTTTACCGTAAAATGAAAGTGGGCGATCAGGCCCTGTATCTTGCGAGGCTGAGGGGAATGAGCCACAGTGATGCCATGTCGGAACTGAAAAAATGGTTTGTCCGTTTCGGTATCGAGTCTTGGTGGAACAAGAAAATCGAGGAGCTTTCAAAAGGCATGGCCCAGAAAATACAGTTCATCACTACTGTCGTGCATCGTCCGAAACTGATCATAATGGACGAACCTTTCAGCGGTTTCGACCCGGTCAATGCACAGCTGATAAGGGACGAGATGCTGCGCCTGAAGGATGAAGGCGCCACCATCGTGCTTTCCACGCATAACATGCAGTCTGTCGAAGAACTTTGCGACAGCATAGCCCTTATAAACAAGGCGCATGTCGTAGAAAGCGGAAGGATTGACGACATAAGGCACAAGTACGGGTCAAACAATGTGGAAATAGTATATTCTCTGCCTTCAGGCGATGCTCCCGTGCTCAGTGACGGCCGTTGTTTCCGCGTGCTCTCGGATGAGGATGACATGGGCAGGCATACGGCAGTGCTGGAAGTGGACAAAGGTACTGCTTCTAAGGAGCTGCTTTCTGAAATAATACAGAATGTGAATATTATATCATACAAAGAATTGCTTCCGCGTATGAACGATATTTTCATAAAATTGGTAACAGGCGGTACGGCGGCAGTAAACCGACCGGCGGAAGCGGACAGCCGGATCGCCGCAAGTCAATCGGAGGAATAAATCATGAACTGGAAAAAAATAGGTGTCATAATAGGACGCGAATATGCAATGCGCGTCAAGAAAAAGTCTTTCTTGGTTATTACTTTCATCACGCCTGTATTGATGGGCCTGTTGATGGTGCTTCCTACCCTGATCATGCTGTACGGCACTTCCGAGGAGAAAGGGCAGTCAGTGGCCGTTTCAGACGGCTCGGGAATCGTTTTCCCTTATCTTGAAAGCGATGAACATGTGACTTTTTCCAATTGTTCCGGCGAGGATGAAGAATATCTGAAAAAACATCTGGACAGTCTGGGATATAAGGCGCTTGTGACGATTTCCCCTATGGATTCCTCGAAAAGCGTTGCCGTGGCTTCCTTTTCCTATAAACCGCTGGGTACTGATATTTCGGACCGGGTCAGGGATGCCGTGGACGAGGCCGTGGAGGATTACAGGGTGAGATCTTACAACATCGAAGGCCTTGCGGACATGATTTCATCCATAAATTATTCTTCTTCGATAACTTCCTATACCATATCGGAGGACGGCAGCGAGAAACTTACAGTTACCGGTGTCTACCGTGCGGTGGCGATCATATTCTCCATACTGATATATATTTTCGTATATTCTTTCGGCGGTATGGTGATGTCGGCGGTCATTAATGAAAAGACCTCGAGAGTCGTTGAAGTCATGGTGTCTTCGGTGAAGGCTATCGACCTGATGATAGGAAAGATATTGGGCATAGCCGCCGTGGCGCTGACCCAGTTCTTCTTATGGATTGTCCTGACATTGGCGATCGTAGTGGGTGTAAATGCCTTTATTGGCATGGACGAGCTTCTCGGATCGCCGGAAAACGCTGAACAGATAATGGAGATGGCCGGAGGACAGGCAGACATGATGGGTGATGTCATGGCGGCTTCGGCAAACTCGGAAATGGAAGCCGTTATCTCGACGATATCGCAGATAAACTTCCCTCTCGTGATCGGATCGTTCCTGCTCTTCTTCATTTTCGGTTACCTGCTGTACTCGTCGATGTTCGCGGCCATAGGAAGCGCAGTGGACAATGAGGCCGATACCAACCAGTTGCTGATTCCGGTAACGATACCGATACTTGCCGCGTTCTTCATTGCATTCGCCTCGATAGACAATCCTGAAAGCCCGCTGCTGCTGTGGGCTTCGTACATACCTTTCACTTCTCCGATATGCATGATGATGAGGATAGTGAATGGGATACCGTCATGGGAAATATGGGCTTCACTGGCAATTCTGATAGTTACCACGTTCCTTATGATGTACCTTTCCGCAAAGATTTACAAGGTAGGTATCCTGATGTTTGGGAAGAAGAGTTCTTTCAAAGATATGTGGAAATGGTTGAAATATAAATAATTCATTGATCATGACAAGAAAAACTATCATGGCCGTATCTGTTCTCGCGGTACTTCTGTCCGCGGGTTTTACGGTTTCCGCCCAGGATTTCGATTATGACTGGTGCATAATCCCTGTGACATCCGAATATGACGAGCCTGCCGAAACTCCGGTGTCCGCCATAGTTTCCAAGGCCCGTAAAGGCATGGAATACCTGAATGAAGTAGTAGCCGTTTCCGCAAAGGAAATGACGGCCGTACGTCCCGAAAGCGATTTGTCCAACCTGACTGCGGACATTATTGCGGAGATGGCCGGACGGATTACAGGTTCCACAGTGGACTGTGCCCTGTACAATATGGGCGGAATCCGCATAACATTGCCGGAAGGCGACATAACATTGTCCGACATAGTAAGCTGTTATCCGTTTAAAAACACTTTGGTTATCGCAAGGATGAGCGGGGAGAGCCTGTTGAGGTTCTTCGCCGATTTTGCCGCGATGAAGCAGCCCGAGGCCGTCAGCGGGATCAATATCACAGTGTCTCAGGACGGAAAGCTCCAGTCTGTCCTCGTCCAGGGAAAGGAAATAGACCCTGACGAGTCATACAATATGGCATCGATCAGCTTCCTGGTATCCGGGGGAGACGGTTTTTTCCTTGAAAATTATGCTGATGAGATAATCGATACCGGTGTACAGGTAAAGGATGCCGTGCTTGATTATTGCAGGCAGGCGTACAAGGATGGCAGGATATTGGATGCCGATGTCGAAGGGCGTTATGTGATAGAAGACAAATAAAACAGTATTTGAAATGAAACGTTTTGCATTTTGTTCGCTTCTTTTGGTGTTGGCGGCCGTCTTTACGGCATCCGCCCAGGATTTGGTGATATTGCATACCAATGATACCCACAGCCAGATAGATGTTCAGAAGAGCGGCCAGTACGAAGGCCTTGGCGGTGTTGAAAGGCGTTATAATATTTTCCAGAATGTCATAGGCAAGTATGGAAAGGAGATAGTCCTTATATTGGATGCGGGCGATTACAGCCAGGGAAGCCCGTATTTTACGGAATATAACGGGGATCTTGAAATAAAGCTGATGAACGCCCTGGGCTATGAAGTGGCGGCACTCGGCAATCATGAGTTCGACAACGGCATACAGGAACTTGCCCGTAGGCTTGCGGATGCGGATTTTCAGACCGTGTGCTGCAATTATTCTTTCCGCGGAACCCCGTTGGCAAAATATGTCAAGCCGTATACGGTCTTGGTAAAAGGAGACAAGAAAATAGGCATAATAGGGGCTACTACGGATCTGGAACGTGTCAGCGACAAGGGCATAGTGGACGGGATCAGACAGTTTGACGCAGTGAAGTCCATAAACAAGTACGCCCGCAAACTGGCCCGCAAATGCGACCTTATCATCCTTTTGTCGCACAGGGGGTATGACACGGGAACGGCTTCGGGTACCGATATGGAGATAGCCGGGCGGCTGAAGAATGTAGACATCATCATAGGAGGGCATTCGCATACTTTTCTCGATTCGGCAAAGGAAATGGAAGATGCCGACGGTCAGAGGATAGTTTTGGTCCAGGACGGATGGGGCGGAGTGAATGTCGGGATGATGGTGATAGACAAATTATGATTTTTTAAGTCTGATTCTTAACTGCCCTGCCGCTTCCTGACGTGAAATGGCGCGTGAGGCGAGGAAGTCGAGAATGGCGGCTATCGCAGGAAAAACCATTGTAAGCGAGAATGATACTGCTTCATGGGCGTATGAGGCGCTTTCGCACAGTTCGCGCAGTTTGAATAAATGGTACAAAAGGTAACCTTGCAAGATGATGTTCGTGATTCCTGATATGTTGGACAGGCGCATCTGCAAGGTTTTCTTTTTGTAGAAAAACAAAGTGCCGCCGTTTACCAATGCCGCGATTATGATGAATGCCAACGTGGGGGCCATCTCATTGTACATTATGGCCACGCTGTCTTCTGCACCGATTGTCGCGAATCTCAAGAACATCAATGACCCGGTTAAGATAAACGCCGTTGTCAGGTAAAAAATGTATGCCTTTTTCATCAATATTGGTAGTATTCCTTTTGTTGTGTCCGGTTTTGGCTTCAAGCCTCTTGGTTGTGCAAACATACATATAAATTCCGTATTTCTTTAAAATTATGGGATTTTATTTGCATTACTCTCGGCTTCTGCGTATGTTTGCCGAATGTAAAACAATTAAAACAGGAATGACATGGCTATAGCTGCATCTGAATTGATAATAAATGACGATGGTTCTGTTTTCCATTTGCATTTGAGGCCGGAGGAACTGGCTGACAAGGTCCTGTTGGTAGGAGACCCCGGCAGGGTGGCGATGGTTTCCGGCTTTTTCGATGAGGGTACTGTCGAGTTCGAGCATTCTTCCCGTGAATTCGTTTCCGTTACAGGAAGGTACAAGGGTGTACGCCTTACTGTGTTGTCCACGGGAATCGGCTGTGACAATATCGATATTGTGATGAACGAGCTGGACGCGCTTGCAAATATAGATTTCTCCACCCGCGAGATAAAAAAGGAAAAACGGAGTCTTGAAATCCTGAGGCTCGGCACATCGGGGGCCATCCAGCCCGACATACCTATAGGTTCTTATCTGTTCTCGCGTTATTCGGTCGGATGCGACGGGCTCCTGAACTGGTATGCCGACAGGGAAAAGATAACCGACGTGGAGCTGGAAGAGGAGTTCATGCGCCAGGTCGGATGGCTGAAACAGCTTCCTGTACCTTATTTTGCGAAGGCTTCGGATGAAATGGCCGGACGCTTTGAAAAGGATGCAATAATGGGCTGTACCGTTTCCGCCGGTGGATTCTACGGCCCGCAAGGCAGGGTGCTCAGGATGCCTCTTGCCATAGACGGGATGGTGGAAAAATTCGAAAAATTTTCCTTCCGGGGCCTGAGGATTACCAATTTTGAGATGGAAGGTTCGGCAATCGCCGGTATCGCTGCCCATCTTGGGCACAAGGCCGGTACGATATGCTGCATCATAGCAAGCCGGTATGCAGGGACAAGCAATCCGGACTATAAGGCCGACATGAAGGGCTTTATAAAATTCGTACTTGACAGGTTTGTCCAATGACGGAACGAAAACATATTGCCGATGATCAGTGTCACTCCCGAATTGAAAGCCGTAATATCCCTTCTTGAAGATACCGACCCGGTAGTCAAGGAAAGCGTGGACACGTATATCAAAGAACATTTTGCTGAAATAGAATATTTGCTTCCGGATATATTGGACGAGTGGCATTTTTCCAGAAAGGAGTCAGCATTGCTGTTCGACAAGATGGTTGCCGTGAACGCGGAACTGACTATGGCGGAATTGGAAAAGGCAGTGAAGGAAGTTCCCGAAGACTACATATACGAATGGTTCCTGCTGAACAAGATGATATTGATCTCGGCGGATTTCACGGTCATGTCGGCATCGCTGATATCCATGGCCAATGTTTTGGAACAGGGGATAACGGCATCCGATTCCCCGTGGAAAAAAGCCGAAGTTTTCAACTCTGCATTTTTCGGGAAATTGGGTCTTGTCCAACTGAAAAGTGAAAACATACCCTTGTCCGCCCTGCTTCCTTCCGAAGTGACGGATACGCGGGAAGGCATTCCTTTGGTGATAGACATGCTGTATGTATTTCTTGCCGACATGTTGGGATTCCCGTTCAGGATATACATACAGGACGGGAAGTTCATGCCTGTCTGGACATCCCCTGACGGTTATCCGCTGTTTTTCGTCGATCTGGACGAGGAAGGCAGGCTGCTGTCCCCGTACGACGCTACCGGAGAGCGTGAGCCAGGACGTGTCGTGACCGAAGATCCGTCTTCGTTGCTGGCAATCTATGCGGCAGTATTGTCCGATATTTTTTTCGCTTCGGGGGAAAATGAAAAAGGGCGTTTGATGCAGATGGCCCACAATGTTCTGACAAGCGCATGAAAACGGTGTTCTTCATATCGCGCAGGTTGTCGGCAAGATCCGGCCTTGCAACCCTGTCGGTGGCCACAAGCATTGTGGTCATGCTGTTGGGGCTGATGATTTCCAACGGTTTCCGTCATGAAATACAGGACTCTGTCTTTTCTTCATGGGGAAACATGGCCGTGATGTCTCCTTACATGGATTTAATGAGCGAGAAGCATTTTGTCAAGGCGGGGCAGGGGCAGTTGGACTGCATCAGGGCTTCTTCGAAGGGCATAGAGGATGTTTCGGCGGTGATTTACAGGGCGGGAGTACTCAAAAGTCAGGAAGGTGTGTCGGGCGTGATGTTCAAGGGCGTGGATTCGCTGTATGACTTCGCCCCGTTGGAAGGTAGATTGTGCGAAGGAGAGTTTCCTGATTATTCGGCGGAAGGAATATCGACGGAGGCACTCATCCCATATCGGATTGCAAAAGAGTCAGGACTGGGAACAGGGGATTCGTTCATGGCTTACTTCATAGGCGACGAAGTAAAGGCCCGCAGGTTCAGGATTACCGGGATATACCGTTCCCTTTCAGGGGAGGACGGCAGTTTCATATTTGCAGACATAGGCAATCTCAGGCGTCTGAATGCGTGGGAGCCGGATGCGGTGTCGGCTATAGAGATTTTCCTGAAAAAAGGAGCGGATGAAGAAGAGGCGTTCAATGCCGTTTCGCAGGCAATATACGAGTGTTATGACACGGAGGATCCTTCGGCTATCGTGTATGCCACGCGCAACCGTTTCCCTTCCGTTTTCGATTGGCTGGGGCTTTTGGATTTCAACCTGTACGCCATCCTGTTGCTGATGTTCGTAGTCTCAGGTTTCAATATGGTTTCAGGACTGCTGATCATACTTTTTGAAAACATATCCACGATAGGCATACTTAAAACGATGGGAATGCGCAATGCCTCCATAGCAAAGACGTTTGTCGCAAAAGCCTCTTCGATAGTACTTAAAGGCATGCTGGCCGGCAATGCTGTCGCGCTTGCTCTTGCCGCTATACAGAATGGAACAGGGATTATAAGATTGAATCCCGAGAATTATATAGTGGAAACGATGCCCGTGGCTTTCAGTTGGGGCGGGATATTGCTTCTGGACGCAATCGCATATATTGCCATCATGGCCGTACTGTTGATACCGTGCATGTTCATATCCCGGGTCGATGCCGCCAAAAGCGTGAAGATGTTATGACAAGGGGCTTTCCCGCAGATTTGTCATAAAGTGTATTTTTCGTATTGCGACAGGACTTTCCGGACGTATGAAATGGTCTCGTTTCCGTTGAAGCGGCCTAATTTTATATTTTCATTTTCTTCATAATGCTCTTTTTCGTCCATCAACGGTATGGCTTCCGAAACTTCATCCCATTTGTCCGGGTTCTTGCCGATGGATTCCGCGAACGCCCTGCAGTCTTCAATCCGCCCTTCGCCCGCGTTATAGGCCGCAAGCGTGAACCGCACCAAATCCGAAGAATCCGTTATCCCGTCTTTTATGAATAAGTTTTTCAGGTACCTGAGATGTCTTGTGCCCGCATAGATATTGTCTTCCGGCGAATATAAGTCGTATGTCCCGTATGCATGTGCCGTGGAGGGCTTTATCTGCATAAGTCCGGCGGCTCCTTTGCCTGATTCGCTGTGGGAGAGGAACCTGGATTCGCAATATATGAGTGCCGCGAGGAGTTTCCAGTCCCAGCCTACCCGGGAACTGTGTTTCTTTATGATGCAATCGTATGGTGAAATGCGGCCGTGTGAGATGGAAACGGAGTCATAATCGTGAAAAAATCTCTGGTATGCCATTTCGTATTCTCCGTTTCCCGTGACTCTGGCAAGCCATCGTGTCACTGCCTTGAACTGCACTGGATTGTCCCCTGTAAAAAAGACGGTCGTGCCTGAACTGTCGAGGACGATGTCGGCCGCCCCGGTCCGGTCATGAGGGAGGCTGTCCCGTGGGATGTCCGGCAGGACATGGCAATGCAGGCTTTTTTCAAGGTTTTCCGAGACCTCCATCCCGAAACCTGCCATGTCATTGCCGTAATATGCCTTCCCGTCCGGTATCATAAAGACAAGAGTGTCGCCGGTTATGTCCGGGAATGCTTTTATGCCGTCGCATGGGGACTCCGGAGCGAAGGTGCAGAGGATGACCGCCATTGCGGCCGTGATTATGGCTTTTACGGTCTTACTCATCCTTAGGAGGCATGTATTCGCTCTTAGGAACTTTCTTGTAAGGCTGAGTGTAGAACGGCCAGAAAATACCCATCTTGAAAGTCATAGGGTTCCTGATATATCCGTATGTGGCAAAGTAGTCGCTTCCGTGTTTGTTCTCTCCCACATTCAGTACTTTCAGGAAGATGCATGCCCTCTTCCACTGTATATTTATGAATACATTGATGTAAGGGTCTTTGCCCCCGATCATCTCTTTGTTCTGGGACTGGTAGACCCCCAAGGCCGGATTATATGCAGGAGAATACCATTTTGTCGTGAATGTGCCTTCCGCCCCGGCCTGTATGGTCATGACGTTCTTCACAACCGGGAACTCGAGATAATACCTCAGGTTGAGGGCGAGCATTGGCAGAGGGAGAACATCGGTATTGGATGACAGTTGGAAGAGTATCCTGTTGTCGAAATGGAACTTCCACAGTCTGAAATCCTTTTGCAGGAAGGCCGTCATCACGCTTATCGGTTCGTTATGCTGTCTTACGATTCCAAGAGTGTCGTAGTATATGTCATTGGCTATAAGGCTGTATCCGAAAAAGGCCCTCAGCTTGTACTTGGGAATGTCCAGATAGCCTTCGATCTTTGTCTCGGAGCGTTTCCCGAAATTGTTGCTCCACCTGTAATGGTTTGAACTATAGTGTTGTTCATAAAACCACGGCTCTTTCAGGCTTTGTGAAAAACTTGCCGTAAGCGATATAGGGGAGGACTTGTCCTTGAAAGGATAGAATGAAAATTCGAGATTGGCCTTTATGTCCAAATCGTTGTTGGCGTATCCCGCAAAATTGTATTTGGCGAAAGCGTCCCAATTAAAATATTTTTTATAGGTCCCCTGTGCCCCGGCGTATACATAAAATGTATTGAATGTCGTGCTTGACGGGCCGGTTATGTAATCTTTTTCCTCAAACAGGTAATATTGGGACAGTTTGTATCCTACGCCTGCATCTATTTTCGAAACTATCGCGTCCGCTGCCCACGGCTGGAGGCGCAGGTATATCTTATTGTCGAATTTGGCCACCCTCATCGAGTCGTTCGTGGTGGTAGGGTGGAGGTAGAATGCGTTGTTGTAGAATCCCCTTTGTTCCGCATCGCTCAATGCTATCTCGTCGCGGTATGCACGCCTGTATACGGAGTATTCGTTGCTCATGCCTATAAAGGCAGTGGTAATGTTTTCATTGAGGCCGAGACTGTCGCTCTGTGCCAGTGCGGAAGAATCTGAGATTGCCGCCCCGATGCCGGCCAGGGACGTATTCATGCCCGATGTGTCGGAGCCGGTGGCCGTGCTGTCGCCTGCCGCCAGGGTATCAGCCACGGCAAGGCTGTGTTTCAAGGAGTCCACCGATATCCCCAGCGAGTCGGCGTATCTTTTCAGGCGCCGTTTTTCTTTTATCTTGTCTATGAATGTGAACGGTATTCTTAGGGACTGGTCTATGAATACCGTGTTCTTCCTTGTTTCGGACGACGCGGAATTGAGCCATACGGATATTTCTTTAGGCTCGACCAGCGTGTCGGTTATAAGATGGCTGTCGCGTATGCCCCCGTTTTCGGATTTCTTGGTCCTGTTGAATATGTATCCTGCATGCATCAGGTAGTTTTTTCCTGTATAGTTTCCCGCAATCACGGCAGTACGGTTGTCAGTGTCTTCATGCAGCAGGATTCCCTTGCCGCCGTACCTGTGATATTCGAGCATTATGTTCAGCTCGGGAGTAATGTTCTGCGTGGCCAGGATTTTTATGTTGGCTTCTTCCTTGTCCCTGTTGGCGAGCAGCGTTCCGGTATATTGCAGCTCGACATACGGGGTCTTGGTGTTGTACATCGGGAGCGATTCCGGTGTATATGTATAAGGAAGATAATAATCGAAGAACCTTGCGTCTTCTTCCTTTTCCCTCTTGAAATAGTTCGTGCGCATTACCGGGGAACCGGAAACCCCCAGATATATCCCGTCCACGTCGTCATGCATGAACGGCAGGTCGTAATAATGATAATTGTAGGTAGTGTCCAATTTGAATAGGCGGACATTGTTGAAATCCCTGTCGTGTGTCCATGTCAGTATGCGTTTATACCACAATGAATCAGGGAACACGTAGGTTTCAAGTATCCTCGGGGTGTTCTGTATGATGCTGTCTTTTACCGCCCTTATGCTGTCACGGCGGTACATCCTTATTTCGGCCTTTGTCAGTTGTCTGCGGGTGGATACCGGCATGCCCAATGAGTCGAGGGAACGTCCTAAAGAATCGATGGATCTTCCGAGAGTGTCTATGAACCTTCCGATTGAATCCCTCATCGGCCTGCCTAATGTGTCCCTCATGAGCCTTGCGGAGTCCACCGGCGGGGCATAGATATGCGAAGAATCCGTAATGGCACGCTTCGATGTGTCTGCACCTGTTTTCAGCGTGTCTGCCCCCGTCGGGACGGCCGCGGTGCTGTCCGTGCCAAACGACGTGCTGTCCTGGCCGGCAGCGGTGCTGTCCGTGTTACGGCCCGCGCTGTCAGAAGCCGGCATGGCGGCCGTGTCGGTCACGGAGGATGAATCCGGTGCCGAAGGCGTGGAAACCGCTGTCGAATCGCTGCCGAAATATTCCCTCACGAAGTTTTCCCGTGCCTCTATGCCGGTTATATTGACAGCGGCGGCGATTAACGCCGCTGCCGCTATTGATATGAATAACCTGTTTGCTTTCATTTAACCGGCAAATTTAGCAATTATTTTGATTATAGCATTTTGATGCCCATGCCGTCCATCTCCGCTATGGCTTTTTCGTGGTCGTTCTCGTCCACGTATGCCAGAGCGTCGGTGAGCAGGTATACCTCATAACCTGCAGACAGCAGGTCGCTGCAGGTTTCCTTGACACAATATTCCGTAGCGATTCCGCTCACATATACCCTTCTGACACCGAGTTCCTGGAGTTTGTCATCAAGGCTTTCGCCGGCCGTGTTCCTGCCTTCGAATCCTGAATACTGTTCTGTCTTGCAGTCTTCGCCTTTGTAGAATGTCATTTCTTCAACGGCGTATGAGGCCAGTCCTTCTTCTATTTCCGCGCCTTTTGTGCCGCGCACGCAGTGTGCAGGCCAAAGTCCCCCGTAATTCTTGAAAGAAGAGTGGTTGGACGGATGGTGGTCGCAGATGAACAGCACGGGCATTTCCGGATGGGCCTTGATGAATCC
>JADIME010000091.1 GCA_017694935.1 Candidatus Merdivivens pullistercoris | reverse complement strand
TTGAGGCAAGCTTCCGCGCAGGTTTTTGTCGTTTTTTGAGGAGAATAGCAGCGCTATTTTACGATAAAAATGGCGAAAACGTGCCGGAATGATGCCACAAAGAACTTTTGAAAAAATTTTAAACAGCTTCTCAGGCATGAGGCCGAAATAAGCATGAAGGATCGGGAGATAGCGGTCTCGCGTCTAAGGTTCGTTTTCATGGCGTTTGCGGTGA
This sequence comes from Candidatus Merdivivens pullistercoris, assembly GCA_017694935.1. Lineage (GTDB taxonomy): Bacteria > Bacteroidota > Bacteroidia > Bacteroidales > UBA932 > Merdivivens > Merdivivens pullistercoris. Next base: position 24,720 of record JADIME010000091.1, on the reverse strand, counting down.
TTTTACTTGGCATGTTGTTGCTGTGGTTTAGGTCGTTGTATGCGAAGAAACAGGAAATGTATCAAAGCTTGTGCATCAGTATGACGAGTATCAGAGCCGTACAAGCAAACTGATTGCCGCCTAACAGGAAAAATCCACGAAAATACAGGACAGGATGCTTAAACTGTTCGAACAGGTTGACAATCTCATGAAAGCGGAAAGTCCACGGATTACGGCTTGTTCGATGAGTGGTATTCCATACTTTCTGACAGGGCCGGTGCTTCAGAAGAGGCATCGCATTCGCGGAAGTTTTCTTTTCAAGGGAGAGGCCCGGTCGAGTTCCCCGAAGTCGGAATTGTGGAGCTTTAACGGTTAAGTCGGATATATTCTGTGGATTATCGCAGAAAGTAAGATAAGATTATCCTAGAAGTAATAGAAAAGGGCTGTGTCAGAATGGATGTTCTGGCACGGCTTTCCTCATTTTGAAGCGGGGCGTGGAAATGACAATATCTATCTGAAAATTTTCTCCCATTTTTTTACTTTTTCTGTGTAATTTTGTCCGTATAATAAGAGGATGTTTAAAGCATGTCTCAAATGTTATGAGAAAAATTTTAAACTATAGCCTCTAAGAAATTGTACTGGATGATTAGTATTTATAAATTTTTTATTGTTCCCGTCCTCTTTTTGCTGTTATTCTCCTGCGCCCGTGAAACATCGGGGGACAAAAGCGGTGACATGGCGGATTCTCAGTTGCCGGCAGACAGTTTGCTCGCATTGATTGGTGAGGACCCTGAAAACATGACATATATCAGATCTTTGTTTTCACAATATATTTCAACCAACGAATACGGCAAAGTGAAATACTTGGGGGACAAATCGAGGAACCATGCCAATAAAACAGGGAATAAGCAACTGTTCGACATTTCATCCGTTTATTTGGCATTGGCGCACCTTATGGAAAACAATACCGATTCGGCGGGGCTATACATGAATAGTGCTGAGGCTGTTTCTGAGAATGACACGTCCTCTTTTATCTCCCTGCTGGCGAACGACGTACTTGCGGTATACGCGATGAAAAAAGACATGGATTATTCCACAGCATTGGACTACTTTAACAAAGGGCTGTCCATAGCAAGGGAAATCGACGACACACTTAATCAAGCCGTCCTGCTTTGCAACATTTCGCATATTTATCTCATAAGAAAAGACACTTTGGGAATATCATACGCGCGGGAAGGCTACAATCTGGCGCAAATAATGGGCAAACCTTATATAATGATAAATGCCGGGCTGAATCTTGCGGACATGTATCTTCTTGACGGTAAATACAAGGAGGCCGTACCGTTGTCCGACGATATCATAAAAATATCGGGAGATCAAGGCCGGAATGACTATATGTCCCATGCGCTTCTGATAAAGGCATCATCATATTCTTCCATGGGAATGAGAGAGGAAGCGGAAGTTCTTTTCAAAGAGGCGGAAAAATACCTCCAATATGCAAACGAAGACATAAAAGCCCGTTATTTTTCCGATTACGGTGATTTCGCCCTTCGTCATGGGGAGCCAGACGAAGCCATATGCCATTACAAGAAGGCACTTTCGGAAAACGGTTGCACTTACGAGATAAAATTAGACAAATATCTGAAACTTTCCGAGGCCTATTCGGCCACGGGAGACGGCAGCGAGGCATTGAAATACTATAAGATGTACCATCGTCTGTCGGACTCGCTTGCCATCTCATCGAAAGAACGCCAATTCAACAATCTGCTTATCCGGTATAATGAAGCCAAGTATAATGAAAGCATAAAAGAAAAGGAACTGGAGGTGATAAAGGCGAACAAGACAATAATGCTGTCTGTAGGCATCCTGCTCGTCGTTTCAACGATTCTCGTATGCATGTACCTGCTTTACAGGAAGAAAAACAATATGTACCATCAATTGGTGGCGCAGCATCAACAATATCTTGCCCGTGAAAGCAAATTGAAGGAAGAAAAATTACAGGTCAGGCATGACATGAAAGACGACAAGGAAAAAGAACTGTTTGAAAAGATAGAGACGTTGATGGATAGCCAAAAAGTATTCATGGACAAGGGAATGTCATTGGATAAAATATCGCAGCTGTGCAACAGCAACAGGTCATATATATCCAAGGTGATAAACCGTTTCTGCGGCATGTCTTTTACAAATTACGTAAATGACAAACGGATGAAAGAGGCTATACGGATCTTGTCCGACCCGTCAGACGACATGCCGATGAAAGCACTCTCCGATCGTATAGGATACAATACCATTTCCACTTTTTACCGGGTTTTCATTAATGAAACAGGATGCCCTCCCTCGAAATACAGGGATGAGGTGTTGAAATTAGGAAGGAAAAGCACCGTATAGTTTTCTTAATTTGTAAAAATCACGATAATTTTAGTTTTAGGAAAAAATGACCCTTGTATTTCCTGCAATGTAGTAATAATTTTACGGCATTGAAATTATCACTAAAAAAATAAAATCATGAAAACAGTTCTATTTTCATTCCGCAGCATTGCGGCAATGTTATCTTTGACGGCACTACTAATTATTACATCGGCGAGCCTCACGTCCTGCACTTTTGACGACACGGAGCTTCAGAACTCCATCGACGACCTTACTTCCCGCATCGAAGCCCTTGAAGACTTCAGGGAGCAGGTGCAGGGAGACATCTCGTCCCTCCAGGACATCATCGCCAAGCTCGAGGGATCCGTCACGGTGAACAATGTGGTGGACAACGGGGACGGCAGCTGGACCATCAACTTCTCTGACGGCACTTCGGTGACCATCCGCAACGGGCAGGATGGCGAAGACGGCCTGACCCCTCCGTCGATAACGGTGGTCAAGGAGGACGGCACGTATTACTGGGCATACGAGAATGCCGACGGAACGACCGACTTCATCCTCGACGACGAAGGCAACAGGATTCCTGTCACGGGCGAGGCTCCTCAGGTGCGCATCAACGATGAAGGGTACTGGGAAATCTCCACCGATGGCGGCCAGACATGGGAGGGCACCGGTGTCAAGGCCGAAGGCAGCGACGGAGATTCGTTTTTCAAGGAAGTCTACGTGGAGGATGGCATCCTTTACTTGGTGCTTGCCGACGACACTGTGATAGAGGTTCCCATGACTGCGGAGCTTTCCTTCGACTTCGGCACGGACGAGGAAGTGCTTTACTTTATGGCAGGCGAGACAAAGGAATTGGCTTATGCGATGAGCGGACAGGAAAGCGTTACTGTGAACAAGCCTGACGGATGGCGAGTTTCCTTCCAGGGGTCAAGTCTGTCGGTGACCGCACCGGCTGAAGAGAACGTGTATGCCGAGACCGAGGGCGCGATAAGCGTGATACTGATTTCGGCAAGCGGCCAGAGCCTATTGGCTGAGCAGAAGGTGGCGGTAGGGGAAGCTCCTGAAGCCATTGACCTAAGTGCATACGGAACAGCCAATTGCTACATCGTGCCATCGGCCGGCAGGTACAGTTTCGATGCTACTGTCATAGGAAACGGAGCGGATGGAATACTTGAAGGCGGACAGTTCCACACTTCCATGGCCACCATAAGTCCTGCTTCGGCAGAATTGGTATGGCAATCAGAGTATTCTGACGGAAAAGGTCTGGTCTCCATGGTCACACTTGAAAGCGGGAAAGTGATTTTCAATGCCACAGGGAAAACCGGAAACGCAAACATAGCCGTAAAAGATGCGGACGGAAATATCCTATGGAGCTGGCATATATGGTGTGTAGGGTATGACGCATCGATGGATGTATCCGTAACGAATCACGAAGGGGAGACAATGACTCTCATGGGAATGAACCTCGGGGCGACATCCGCCGATCATGACAAAGATGCTTTCGGACTATATTACCAATGGGGGCGTAAAGATCCTTTCATCAGTGTAGATTATGACAATCCGACTTCATACACCGCCACATACGATATCAACGGCAATACTGTCGCATGGTCAAACAACGGCACATCCATGGGAGAAAGCATAGAATATGCCGTGAATAATCCTACGACATTCATACTCGGGGACATAAACAACTCGTACAGCAACTGGACGACCTCCCAGAATGACTATCTGTGGGGAGACCCGCTCGGAACTTCAAATGAAACCGGACATACCAAGACCATCTACGATCCATGCCCTCCGGGATACACCGTCCCTGACAAAGACGCTTTCACAGGATTCACATCCACGGGAGAAATCAATTTCAGCTGGAACGAGATAAACGTCGAGGGCGAATTTAATGAAGGCCTGTACTTCATAACAGACGGCAGTACTGTTTCATTCTTCCCGGCAGCGGGTTACAGGGTGGACTTCTACGATCAGATGTCGAGCTTTACGCAAAGCGGATGCTATTGGACAGCTTCTCCGGACAACAGGGATGCCGGTTCCGCTTCGAGCCTGTATTTCAATGCATACAACGTAAATCCGGCCAGCTGGGATTCACGTGCCAATGCATTCAGTGTCAGATGCATGAAATACGACAAGGGGATGTAGCGGCTTTTCACACGCACGACGGGGTACCTGGCTGTCAGGTCTGTCATCAGGCATGATCCGGACTGTCGTGCGTGTCGTTTCTTTATAATCCATTGATATAAATATACTTTGCAAAATAAAGACACACACGAGGGTAGTCAAAATCCTACCCCCGTGTGTGCCTTTATTTTATAATGTACTTATAGACAATGAATAATGTCAGATTACCGCACACGACCGTTCCATTGGCGATTTGGCAGCAGGCACTGGCCTGGAAGCTGCTTAAAATTTTAAACAGCCTCTTAAAACTCGAACTCGTAGTCCCACGGAAGCCTTGCGTACATTTTTCCGGAGACTTCTTCAAGGTTGCGGTAAGCGTTTTCAAACGGGGATTCCAGCATCGCGTCCATCCCGCCGAATTGCTCCATCAGCATCTCTATCTGTGTCTTAGGCTTAGGATACTGCACAACCTCGTAGTCGCTGTAACCTGAAACGGCGGCAGCGTATTCGATGGCATCGGCAAGTCCGCCTATCTCGTCTACCAGACCTATTTCAAGGGCTTCGGTACCCGCCCATACTCGTCCTTGGGCTATCTCGTCCACATAGCCTACCTCCATTCCGCGGCCTTGTGCTACCAGTTTCGTGAATTTAGTGTAGATTGTGTCTACGGAAGCCTGCATGTACCTTTCTTCTTCAGCGTCCAAAGGTCTCATCATATTGAACATGTCGGCGTGTTCGTGTGTCTTTATCGTGTAGACGTTCAGATGCGCCTTTTCCTTTATCACCTTGCCTATGTCCGGTATCATGCTGAATACCCCGATGCTTCCCGTAAGGGTCGTGGCATCCGAGAATATGTAGTCGCAGTTTGCCGAAATCCAGTATCCTCCCGAAGCGGCATACGAGCCGTATGAAGCTATGACGGTACGTCCTTGTCCTTTGATAAGGTCTATTTCGCGTTTGATCTTTTCAGCCGCGCTTACACTTCCTCCCGGAGAGTTTACGCGGAACACGATGGTGCGGATCGTAGTGTCTTTCCTTATTTCGGAAAGCTGCTTGGAGAACGAGTCCCCGCCTATGTTTTCAGTGGATTTTCCTTCCACTATCTCGCCGTCGGCATAGACTACGGCAATCTTGTTTTTGGACACCGTTTTAGGGACAAGGCTTATTGCATAATCATCGAATGGAATGAAACTCAAGTCTTTTTCGTCTTCAACCTCGTAAAGGGTGCAGAGTTTCTCCGTCATTTCGTCTTTTGTAGCCGTTCCGTCGATAAGTCCGTACTTCATGAAATCCGCAGGTGAGTCAAGGCGGAGTCCGTTGATCATGGAGTCGAGCTCCTCGACAGTTATCCCCCTTGCCTGTGCGATTTCTTCTCCGATGCTGTCCCAAATGGCATTGAGCATGTCCTCGTTCTGCTTCCTGTTTTCAGGACTCATTTCGCTCTTGATGTAAGGCTCTCCGGCTGATTTGTATTTTCCGTGCCTGATGAGCTGTATGTTGATGCCTATTTCATCTAAGAGGTCTTTGAAATAAATCATCTGGCTTCCGAGCCCGAGAATCATCCCGCTCCCGTAAGGAGCCATGTAGATTTTGTCGGATACCGATGCAAGCCAATAGCTTCCGAGGGTCGGTGTCTGGGTGAACGATATTATGGCCTTTCCGCTTGCACGGAATTTTTCCAAAGCGTTCCTCAGTTCTTCCAAAGATGAGATCGAGCCGGCGAAATTGTCCGGTTCCATGTAGATGAATCTGACACCCGGATCGGCGGCAGCCCTTTCCACGGCCTTTATGGCATCGTATATGGTGGTAGTGCCGGTGTTCTGCCCTTGCAGGAGGGCTATGGCCGAAACAGGCACGGCCCTTTCGGAAACCACGTTTTTAAAATCCATTTTCAGGATCCCGTTTTCCGGAACGACCGGGGCGGACGATTGTCCTAAAAGAGCCAATGATCCTATAAAGCCGATACATACCAGAACGGCGATGAACAGTGCGATTGCGCATCCAAGGAAAGATGCCAAAAGAGTTTTTAAGAATTTCATACCATTAAAAATTTTATTGATGCAAATTTAAATAAAAAACTCTTCCGTGACGGGTCGGGCGTAAATAACTTTTTGAAAAATAGCAAAGTGTTTTTAAATTTGCGCCCCATAAATAAAGAAACTAATGTTCCGTATAGTAGAAAAAGAATGGCTTGCAGACAACATCTGTCGCATGTCAGTTGAAGCCCCGCGCCTTGCCAAAGCCGCAAAGCCGGGTCAGTTTTTAATAGTAAGGGATAACGAGAGGGGTGAAAGGGTCCCTCTTACGATATGCGATTATGATCCTCAGGCAGGTACTGTCGATATCGTGATACAGACGATAGGCGCGTCCACGAAAGAAATGTGCTCATATAATGTTGGCGACGGTTTTGCCGATGTAGTAGGGCCTCTCGGCGTCCCGTCCGAGTTCATCTCCAAGTCCGCCGAAGAGTTGAAAGGCAGAAGGTATCTCTTCATTGCCGGCGGAGTGGGAACGGCTCCGGTATACCCTCAGGTGAAATGGCTCAAGGCACATGGAGCCTCGGTTGATGTAATCATGGGGGCCAAGAACGTTTCGCTCATTATCCTTGAAGACAGGATGAAAGCTTTGTGCGACAACCTTTATGTATGTACTGACGACGGCTCGGCCGGTTTCAAGGGCATGGTTACCGCGCAGGCCGAGGAACTTTTGACTGGCGGACATGCGTACGACGAGGCCGTGGCCATAGGACCTATGATAATGATGAAGTTCGTGGCGCTGACATTGAAAAAATACAGTCTCCCGCTGACCGTGAGCCTCAATACATTGATGGTAGACGGTACTGGAATGTGCGGCGCCTGCCGTGTGACAGTAGGGGGCAAGACCCGCTTCGCCTGTGTGGAGGGTCCTGAGTTCGACGGTTATGTGGTGGATTATGATGAAGCCATGAGGAGGCAGGGCATGTACCGTCCTCAGGAGATAGAAGAAGATCACAAGTGTCATTTAGGATTGGGAAAATAATATATAAAAATTATGGCTAACAAGATTCCGCGCGTGCCTGTCAGGGAGCAGGACCCGAAGGTCAGGGCGACCAATTTCGACGAGGTATGCTATGGTTACAATATGGAAGAAGCCTTGCTTGAGGCTTCGAGATGTCTCAATTGCAAGAACCCGCGTTGTGTCGAGGGTTGTCCTGTAAATGTAAAGATACCGCAGTTTATAGCAAAAGTGGCCGCAGGCGACATAAAAGGGGCGGCCGAAGTCATTTCGCATGACAGTTCTCTTCCGTCGGTATGCGGCAGGGTCTGCCCTCAGGAGTTGCAGTGCGAGGGACGTTGCGTGCTCGGCGTGAAAGGACAGCCTGTGTCCATAGGCAAACTCGAGCGTTTCGTGGGGGATTGGAGCCGTGAAAACGGCGTGCGTTTTACCGAATGCGCCCCTTTCAACGGGCATCGCATCGCCATTGTGGGCAGCGGCCCCGCTTCATTGGCCTGTGCCGGCGACCTTGCGAAGCTCGGTTATCAGGTTACGATGTTCGAGGCCTTGCACAAGGCCGGCGGCGTGCTTGAATACGGCATCCCGGAATTCAGGCTGCCGAAAGATACAGTCGTTGCGGGTGAAATAGCGAATATAAAGGCAATGGGTGTCCGCATAGAGACTGATACGGTCGTGGGGCAGACTATTACGATAGACGAGCTGTTCGACACGGAAGGCTACGAGGCGGTCTTCATCGGTTCCGGTGCGGGGCTTCCGAGATTCATGAACATCCCCGGGGAAAACCTGAACGGTGTTTTCTCCGCCAATGAGTTCCTGACAAGGAACAATCTTATGAAAGCATACCGCGAGGATTACATGACACCTATATATACAGGTAACAAGGTGGCGGTGGTCGGCGGAGGAAACGTCGCCATGGATGCCGCAAGGACAGCCTTGAGGCTCGGCGCCGAGGTTACGGTCGTGTACAGGCGTACCGAGAAGGAGCTTCCAGCGAGGGCGGAAGAAGTCCATCATGCAAAGGACGAGGGGATACATTTTGAATTGTTGTCCAATCCAGTGGAAGTGCTCGGCAATGAAAAGGGCTGGGTGCGCGGTCTGAAATGCATACGGATGGAACTCGGCGAGCCGGATGAAAGCGGGCGGCGTTCCCCAGTGGAAATCCCGGATTCGTATTTTGAAATAGAGTGCGATGCCGTGATAATGGCTCTTGGGACTTCTCCAAATCCGTTGCTGTCCCGTGTTACCCCCGGGCTTCAGAGCGACAAGCGCGGCCGCATAGTGGCTTCCGAGGATGAAAAGACCACGCGGGAAGGCGTGTTTGCCGGAGGGGATGCCGTTACGGGTGCCGCGACAGTCATTCTTGCCATGGGTGCGGGAAGGAAGGCTGCAAAATCGATAGATGAATATATAAGGAAATTTTAGGATATGTCAGTACAGAAACCGTCCATACCGAAGGGCACAAGGGATTTTCTTCCCCGTCAATGCGCTGAAAGGCAGTATATTTTTGATACTATAAGCTCTGTTTTCGAGACATTCGGCTATGCCCGTATCGAAACCCCTGCAATGGAGAATCTTTCTACTCTGCTCGGGAAATACGGCGAAGAAGGAGACAAGCTGCTTTTCCGCATCCTTAATTCGGGAGATGCGTTTTCGGGAATAGATTATACGCAATTCAGGCTTGGGGAAGAAGGATTGCAGTATGACAGTAAGGTGTTGTCATTGAAAACATGTGAAAAGGGATTGCGTTACGATCTTACCGTTCCTTTTGCAAGATTCGTGGTGCAGCACCGCAATGATTTGGTGTTCCCGTTCAAGAGATTTCAGATTCAGCCGGTATGGCGGGCGGACCGTCCCCAGAAAGGACGTTACAGAGAGTTTTACCAGTGCGATGCAGACATAGTAGGCTCGGATTCGCTGTTGAACGAACTTGAACTTGTGCAGATAGTTGATACTGTTTTCCGGCGTTTCGGCATACGTGTACTGATAAAAATCAATAACCGCAAAGTGCTCGCGGGACTGGCGGAAGCATGCGGTTTCCCGGACAAGATTACCGACATAACGGTGGCCATAGACAAGATAGACAAGATAGGGCTTGATGCGGTGAAGCAGGAGCTTTCTGAAAGGGGGCTTACTGATGAAGCGATAGCTGTCATCGAGCCGGTGCTGTCGCTTTCCGGGGATACTGCATCGAAAACGGCTGTAATGCGCGGAGTGCTTGCAGGCTCTTCCATAGGCCTGAAAGGGCTTGATGAGGTCGAAGAGCTTTTCGATCTGGTTGCGGCTGCCGGTATTTCCTCGCCGGTGGAATTAGACCTTTCCCTTGCGCGCGGACTGAACTACTATACAGGGGCTATTTTCGAGGTCAAGGCGTTGGACTTCTCGATAGGAAGCATCTGCGGAGGAGGCCGTTATGACAACCTTACCGGGATTTTCGGGATGCCGGGGCTTTCGGGAGTAGGCATTTCTTTCGGGGCGGACAGGATTTACGATGTGTTGTCGGGATTGGAGAAATTTCCTCCGGCTGTATTGTCAGGCCCGAAAGTGCTTGTCGCGAACCTCGGTGCAGAGGAAACCGCGTATTTGTTGCCGGTAGTCAGAGAGTTGAGGGACAATGGCATTTCCTGCGAGATATATCCTGATACGGCCAAACTGAAAAAACAGTTCGATTATGCCGCAAAACGCAATATCACATACATGATCATAACCGGCACCGAAGAGATGTCCCGTCATGCCGTCAATGTGAAGAATATCGTTACCGGAGAGCAGAAAGAAGCCCCGATGGATTGCGTGGCCGACCTGATTTCCTGCATGTATTAAGGAGCTGCTTGAAATTCTTCCAAAATTCTTTGCGGCATCCTTCCGGCAGCTTTTGGGGTTCCGTTGGGATTCCGCTTAGGCAGTCATTTTTTTCATGGACCCGCGGAGACGCAAGGCATGGACAGGACAGGCGTGCCATGTGAATGCAGGCGATTTGCCGGATAGCTTGTAAAAACAAAATTTGCTGGAGCATGCCGACTTAACCCATAATGCTGTAATATGTTGATTTATAATATCTTGTACAAATTAAACAATTTACGGTTGCTCCAGAAATTTTTACAAATGACTTCTGCATTGGCAACGTAAAGTAGGAAGCCGTGCCCTCGGCAATGTAAGCCTGACGGCTTGTACTCCTGACCTCTCCTGACCCTCCTGTAAACCTCCGTGGTAAAAAATATGGTTAAAAGTAAAATATTTTTTGCCATAATAAAAATTATGTTTACCTTTGCAGTCCTATATCGCGGGGTAGAGCAGTTGGTAGCTCGTCGGGCTCATAACCCGGAGGTCGGAGGTTCGAGTCCTCCTCCCGCTACCAAGCAGGACAACTCATTCGGGTTGTCCTTGTTTTTTATCCCTATACCCCTCATAGAACGCACTGCAAGGCCGATTTTGGCTTTATCCGGTTTTTGAGACTCAGCCAGCCGGTTTCAATCCGCCGCAGCGGTCATTGCGCCTGACAGTATTTCATCCGCCTTATTTTGTGCGTGGCGGTCTTTTCAAAAGCTTCCTTGATGAATTCGATTTCGGAAATGCGGGAAAACTGTGCATTTCGCCTAAATACCTGTCGCATGTAGTGCGTTCTGTCAGCGGACGGCATCCGGGAGACTGGATAAGGGATTATGTCGTACTGGAGGCCAAGGCGTTGCTTAAAAGCGGGAAATATACTGTACAGCAGGTAAGCGACAGCCTGAATTTTCCTAACCAGTCGTTCTTCGGTACGTATTTTAAAAAAGCCACGGGTGTTTCCCCCATGGCCTATAAGGAATCCTGAAAACCGGGTCTTACCGTCCGGCCTTGTCGAGTACGCCGCTGGTTTTCTTGATGATCTTGATGACTACATACGAAATGCCGGTAAGGACCGCCAATGCGATTATTGTCCAGTTGATGTGTATGTATTCCGGACGTATCCAGTGGCCGGCAAGATCGAACACGCAGAAAATCAGGAAGAGGGCGAAGACCCCGTTTTTCTCTTTCTTGATGATCTTTTTCCATGAAAATGACAGGGCGGGTTTTACGAATCCTTTGAATTTAGGGAAGAAAGCCGGTATGTCCTGTGACCACGTCAGGTATTCATCCCCGAATTTCCTGCGAAGAAACTGCTCTTCGGCGTACATGATGCGTTCGTAGTAGAGCCAGAAAACGAGTATGAAGGCAAGGATGAACCAGATATTGCAGGTCAGCAGTGATATTCCGAAGTACATCAGGAAATTGCCCAAGTATAGCGGGTGGCGTACCATGGAATAGATGCCGGTCTTGTTCAGCGTGTCGGCCACCTGTTTTTCCGTATTCCTCCCGGAGGTGTTTGCGGGAGTGTGCCCGACAGTGTAGACCCTGACGAAGACACCAAGAAGGCTTACAAGCAGGCAGAAAAATTCATAATATATCCACCATGGCGAGATGGATGAGAAAAACTCGCCTTGTTTCCAAACATTGAGCAGGTAGATGCCCAGTCCTACGATTAAAACCAGTATTGGGAGTTGGCCTCTGTACTTGAACAGCCAGTTGCCCTGTTTCTCGAAAGTCTCTTGCAGTGCCATAGCATGAAATGATTGTTACAATATTAAAATTTGCGTGCAAAAGTAGCAAACAGTTTCTGAAAATCAAAACGGCTTACTATCTTTGTGGATTGTGTTGCAGTCTGTCGGAAGTCCCGGCGGCAAGGCATGGATAAAGGGTATGATGTTATGACAAAACGGTTATTCTTTTTTGTTTTCGCGGCATCGGTCTGGATGCTGTCATTATGCTTCACTGTAGCCGCAAGGCCTGATCCGCAAGATGCGATCTTGGGAAAATGGACTACGTGCGACAAGCACGGCAATCCGCAGTCGGAAGTGATTATATATAGAGCCGACGGGGCATTCAATTGCAAGATTACGAAACTGCTCGGGGAATTTTCAGGTTATGACAGTCCCTTGTGCGCAGGATGCCCTGGCGAATATGAGGACATGCCCGTCATAGGCATGGACATAGCCAAGGGTTTCCGTTATGAAAATGGAATATTCAAGGGGAAGATACTCAGTCCCGACAGGGCGAAACTATTCAGGATGACTATGGAAATAGATGAAAATGATCCGCACATACTGATAGTGAAAGGCTATGTCGGCCCTTTCAGCGAAACCCAAAAGTGGAAAAGGGTCCGGGATTCGAAGGATGTAAAAGATACAATTATCAAATAATCAAAATCTCATATTATGGTAAAAATAGATTTGAGCGGATGCGCCCCTTTCGTATACGAAGGCGATTATGAATTTTACAAAGAAAAAGCCCTTGAGGCTTACAACGTATTGGACAAGGAAACCGGGGCCGGAAATGATTTTCTCGGATGGAAGCATCTCCCGTCCCAGACACCGGAATCCCTTATCGGACAATTTGAAGACATTAAGGCCGAATGGCTGCGCGCGGGGGTGGATACTGTCGTTGTCATAGGCATAGGAGGTTCGTACCTCGGGGCGAAATGCGCCATAGAGGCTCTGTCGCATTCGTTTCAGTCCCGTATGGGCCGCAGGGAAGATAGTCTGGATGTGGTGTTTGCCGGTAACAATCTTTCGGAAGATTATCTGGCTGAGCTTCTTGATCTTATGTTGCGGCGTTCCGTGGCGACTGTTGTCATTTCCAAGTCGGGTACTACCACCGAGCCGGCAGTCGCTTTCCGTCTGGTTAAGAATTTTATTGAAGACCGTTATGGGAAAGAGGAGGCGAGCCGCCGGATAGTCGCCATAACGGACAAGTCCAAGGGGGCTTTGAGAAAAATGTCGGACACGGAAGGCTACAGGACATTCGTCATAGAAGACAATGTGGGAGGCCGTTTCTCAGTGCTGACTCCCGTGGGACTGCTTCCGATAGTGCTTGCAGGTTATGATGCAAGGCAGTTGCTCGCCGGAGCGGCGGAGGCTGAGAAAGTCTGCTCGGAAGCCACGGAAAACAATCCTGCCCTGAAATATGCCGCGATGAGGAATCTGTTGTATTCCAAAGGATATAAGATTGAGTTGCTTGTGTCTTTCAATCCTAGGCTCACGTATCTCGGTGAATGGTGGAAACAGCTTTTCGGGGAATCCGAAGGCAAGGACGGCAAGGGCATTTTCCCCGCTTCAGTCAATTTTACAACGGATCTCCATTCAATGGGGCAATATATACAGGATGGCGAAAGGACTCTGATGGAAACGACGGTTTCGGTTGAAAACAGTAACCGGAAGCTGATGATAAACACCGATCCAGAAAACCTTGACGGTCTCAATTTCATTGCGACAAAGAGGGTCGAGGAATGCAACAGGATGGCCGAGATGGGGACGCGCATTGCGCATATCGACGGAGGTGTGCCGCAGATCAGGCTGTCGGTAGAGAGGGTGGACGAGTTCAATCTCGGAAGCCTGTTCTATTTCTTTGAAATGTCATGCGGGATAAGCGCATATATATTAGGTGTCAATCCTTTCAACCAGCCGGGCGTGGAAGCCTACAAGAAGAACATGTTCGCGCTGCTCGGAAAGCCGGGATACGAGGCGGATGCCGTTGCATTGCGCGAAAGGCTTCCAATCGGTTTCTGAGAAATCGCAGGTTTGCGGCCGGCAGACTTGCAAAAGAAAAAACAGAGGAAAATCTCTATCCATGGGAGAAATAAAACCTTTTTTGCGGCAAGTGGCCGAAATATGCAAATACAGGATTCTTGACCGGAATTCGAGGGTCTGTCTGGTTTTTCCGAGCAGGCGTTCCACTGTGTTTTTCCGTCAGTACCTTTCGGAAATAATGGACAAGCCGTTCTTTTCTCCGGAACTGATTACCATAAATGAACTTTTCGGTAAGATTTCCGATCTCCGTGTGGCGGACAGAATAACTCTGCTGCAACGGCTTTATGCCTGTTATTCGGAAATAGTACCGGAGCCGGAAAGTTTGGACAGTTTCGTTTTCTGGGGGGACATGCTTGTCTCCGATTTCAATGATGTGGACAAATACATGGTAGATGCGCGTAGCCTGTTCATGAATGTGTCCGATTTGAACGCTTTGAAAGATGATTTCAGCTATCTTACAGAAAAACAGAGGGAAGCCATAAAGGGCTTCTGGGGCCATTATTTTGGAAACGGGGTTTCTGTTTCGGATGGCGTGCGTAAGAATTTCAGCAGCAATTGGAGCATATTGTTCCCCCTTTATGAAAGATTCAGGGCTTTACTCGGGAAAGAAGGCATCGCATACGACGGGATGCTGTATCGCCAAGTCGCGGAAAAGCTGCGCGCCGGTTCTTTGGAACCGTTGGAAGGATATGGCACAGTAGTGTTTATCGGACTGAATGCGCTCAACGAGTGTGAAAAAGTCCTGCTGAAGCATTTTATGGACGAAGGACGCGCGGATTTCTATTGGGATTTTTGCGGAAGCATGCTCAGGGACGAAAAGAATGCAGCATCGCTTTTCATGAAGGAAAACATTAAAGATTTCCCTTCCAGATATGTTTTGGACGACAGTGATGTAACAGCCCCGTGTATTCAGGCTGTATCCGTACCTTCTGCGGTGGGGGAAGCGAAATATGCCGGAGAGATCCTCTCTTCCCTTGGAGACGGTATCGGACGAGAAACGGCGGTTGTGCTTCCTGACAGTTCCCTGCTGGCCCCGCTTTTGAGCGCCATTCCTCAGAATGTGTCTTCGATAAATGTGACAATGGGATGCCCTATGGAAGGTTCAGCCTTGTATTCGTTTATGCGTTCGTTGAAGGAATTGCATCTGCATTCGCGCAGACTGCCATCGGGAAAGATGAAATTTTATCACCGGAACGTGATCGATTTGCTGCACCACAGATATCTGTGTTCGCAGCCGGGGGTACAGGATACGATAAAAACCATTTTTTCGTGCAACATGGTCTATGTTGAGCCGGAACTCCCCGGGACGTCGCCTTTGTTGAAAACGGTTTTCCGTGTAGTAATCGATGACTTCGAAAGTACGGAAAATACCGGTCAGCTCGCGGATTATTGCAAGGATGTGCTGTGGGAACTCGGAGTTTCGGCGCCAAGCATTGACAGGGAGTTTATCAAGAAGTATCTTTCGGCCGTTGTCAAAATCGCTGACATGCGCCTTCCGGTACGTCCGGCCACGTGGTTCCGTCTTACAGACACGCTTGTGGCCGGTGCCACGGTGCCTTTCAAGGGCGAACCTCTGAGCGGGATACAGATAATGGGACCTTTGGAGACAAGGGCCCTGGATTTTAAAAATGTTATCATTACATCCATGAACGAAGGGCTGTTCCCTTCGAACAAAAACGATTCTTCATTCATTCCTTTTGTGCTCAGGAAAGGTTTCGGCCTGCCTACATACGAATATGAGGATGCCATATGGGCTTATTATTTCTATCGCCTGATCAGCCGTGCGGAAAAAGTCTTCTTAATATCCGATACTCGTGTCGAAGGATTGAAAGGAGGAGGCGAGAGCCGGTATGTCAAGCAGATAGAATATCTTTATTCTGACAAGGCGGTATTTTCGAGAAAAAATGTTTCGTTCTTTTCGGGCCCCGGAATGGCACCGCAGTCCGGGCAGGTCGTCAAGACTCCTGAAATCAGTTCCTTGATGGAAAAGATTTTTTTTGAGGACAGAACCCCGTTTTCATACAGTTCACTGAATGATTATGTGACTTGCCCTTTGAAATTCTATTACGCGCATGTTGCCCGGGAAATTCCCGAAGAAGAGTTGGTGGACGATGTGGATTATTCATCATTCGGTCGCTGGTATCATTTGGCGATGCAGACATTGTACGGTCCGTGGGTAGGGAGAGAAATGACCAGGCAGTGCATTGAAAAAATGATTTCCGACAGGGATGCCCTTTCCGCCGTGGTGGACGAATCATTTTCCAAAATAACGCAGAATACTGAAATACGCGGCGCAAATCTGATAAATCGAGAGATAATCCTCAGGCTTGTGGAAAAGACATTGGAAGCGGATGCTGGTTTTGCACCGTTGAAGATAGCCGGGCTGGAAAGGTGGCTCACGGCCCCTTTCAGCTTGGATGACGGACGCCATGTGATGCTTGGAGGGTTTATTGACAGGTTGGATATTTGCGACGGTCGGTTGAGGATAATCGATTATAAGACAGGTGCCGTGGATTTGAAGTACAAGGACGTATCGGAAGTTTTCGACAAAGGGAGGCAGAAGCGTCCCGGTATCATACTTCAGCTATTCATTTACCGTTATCTTTTAGAACATGCGGGCCAAAGCATGGCGATGGGGTATCCTATGGCCGGTGTCATATATTCGTTAAAAGAGATATTCCGGTCGTCACCTCAGGAGTTTTGTTTTACTGACGGTGACTATTCGTCAATGCGCAAAGGGACCGCGTCCCTGATTGAAGAGATTCTGGACCCGGCGGTGCCTTTCACCGAGGGGCCGTCGGCAAAATGCGAATATTGCGATTTCGCTTCTATATGTAAAAAGACGGAGGTGTGACATGTTAAAGGTTTACAGCGCTTCGGCCGGTTCTGGCAAGACTTTCCGGTTGGCAAAAGAATACATAAAGCTTCTTTTCAGGCATGAATACGCCTATCGGAACATACTTGCCGTGACTTTTACAAACAAGGCGACGGAAGAAATGAAGTCCCGTATCCTTGAGCAGTTGAATGTGCTTGCGTCTTGTCCCGAAAAGTCCCCTTACTATGAGGACATAGCTTCGGCATGCGGGTTTTCCGCCAAAGAAACCGCAGAAACGGCAAGAAATGTCCTGGAACGCATAATGAATGATTATACGGCATTCTCCGTAAGCACCATAGACCGGTTCTTCCAAAGGACGATGAGGGCTTTTGCCCGCGAACTCGGGCTTTACGGCTCCTATTCAGTTGATTTGGACAGGATGGCTGTTTATTCGGAGGGTATAGATGACGTAGTGGACTCCATAGGCGGTGACAGCACGGATCCGGCATTGATCGGATGGTTGGTGGAGATGGCGATGGATTCTTTTGAAAGAGGGGGAAAATGGAATGTCAAGGATTTTCTTAAAAATTCCGGAACGGAAATTTTCAGCGAAGAGTTCCGCATAAAGAGCGGAGGAGTCCCATACGACAGGGCTTTGCCGAAAAAATCCATAGCCCTCGTGCGTGAACGGTGCGGACGCATTATGGGAGATTTTGAGCAGGGAATGTCCGGTTATGCTTCCCGTGCGCTGTCTGTCATCTCGGAAGGGATGCTGGCTCCGGAAGATTTTATCGGAGGGGGCCGTTCGCCTTTCAGGAAGCTTCGTGATATTGCGGAAGGCAAACTTTTTGAAATCCCCGATTCTCTGACGGCCAGGATTGATGCCTCATCCGAGGCATGGTACGCAAGGACATCTGCCTTCAAAGACCGCATATCGGCAGTGTATCCGTCTCTTAACGATTGCCTGCACGAAATGAAGGTTTATTATGAAGACAATCATGTTTTGTACAATACTGCCGTTGCTGTCTCTTCGGAACTGTTGCGCCTCGGTGTCGTGTCAGACATAGCGTCTGCGATAGCGGGCATTCTGAGAGAACGCAACACTGTCATGCTGGACGATACGAACCAGGCTTTGGCAGGGATTATTTCCGATGACGATACCCCTTTCGTGTACGAGAAGCTCGGTACGCGTTATGACGACTACCTTTTGGATGAGTTCCAGGATACTTCGAGGTTGCAGTGGCACAATTTCCTGCCTCTTGTATCCAATTCTGTATCACAGGGCGGTGAAACATTGGTGGTCGGAGACGTAAAACAGAGTATCTACAGGTGGCGCTCCGGAGATTGGCGTATTTTGGGCGGAGAAATTAAAGAAAGATTTCCAGATGCCTTGTTTGAAAGCATGAAGGAAAACTGGAGGAGTCTTGGCAACATAGTTTCATTCAACAATGATTTTTTTTCTTTTGCGGTAGAGCGTTGCGGAAGCAGTATGCTTTCCGAGGTATATGCCGATATACGGCAGGAAGTACCGTCCCTCCGTGCGCAGAAGGCCGAAGGCGGGCATGTGCATATCAGGTTTTTGTCGAAGGATGACGATGTTTCATCGGCCGATGAATGCTTGCTGTCTTCTATTTCGCGTTTGCGCGCCAACGGGTACGTATTTTCCGACATTACTTTGCTGGTCCGTTCCAACTCGGACGGCGAAAGGGCCGTGGAACTCTTGAAAAACAATGGTATTCCGGTAATTTCAGATGATTCGTTACTTGTAGGCAATTCATTTGCGGTAAAATATGTCATAAATACGCTCCGGAAAACCGCTCCCGGCGACATGCCTGCCATGTCTCTGTATGCCTTTTGCGAAGCTTGTGTCGCTGAGTTGCCAGAGGAAACCATGGCTCCGGATACGGCCCATGTATACGCTTTCCTTGACAAGGTCAATGAGTTCGTTTCTTCCGAGGGCGATGATCCGCATGGATTTCTTTCATGGTGGGAGACTTTTTCGCAGTCATTTACCGTACCTGCCCCGGAAAACGATTATGCGGTGAGGGTTATGACTGTGCACAAGTCAAAAGGCCTCGATTTCAAGGCCGTGATAGTCCCTTACCTTGAAGTGCCGATGTACAAGGCTTCTAAAAGATGGGTGAGACTCCCCGAAGACGATTTCGGTACCGGATTGTTGGTGCCGGTCGTGTTGAACTCTAAGTCTGAAAAAACGCTTTTCGCAGATGATTACAGAGAGGAGGCGGAGCTTTCCATAGTGGACAATTTCAATATAGCTTACGTGGCCTTTACGCGCGGCGTGGAGGAGCTGGTGATTATATGTGATCCGCTCTCAAAAGCTTTTATGTCCAATCCGTCCGAACCTTCGAGAATCTCGGAATACCTGTATGCTTTCTGCCGTGAAAACCGGGGTGAAGGCATGTCTTTCGATTTCGGGGATTGGATGCGCGCTTCATCAGGAAACAGGCAGAATAAAACGGAAAATGCCATAGTGCCGTATTTTCGTCCTTTGTCATTCGGCAACAGGCTGAAACTCGCGTATGACAGTTTCGATTATTTCACCGATGCTCCGCAAAGGCGCGGTAGGGGGAAAATACTGCACACGATCATGTCGCGCATAAAATCGGTAGGGGACATTGAAGGTTCCCTGTCCCGTTCCGTGATGGAAGGGGACATAAGCCTTGCAGAAATGCCGGAATATCTTGAAGAGATAAATTCTGCGGTCTCGTCCGTAGAAAAATACGGCTGGTTTACCGGAAAATACGATGTTTTGACCGAAATAGAGATCATCGAACCCGGAGGGCGGATAAGCCGCCCGGACAGGGTGCTTGTCTCCGGAAACGAAGCCGTTGCGATAGACTATAAATTCGGGAGACAGGAAGCCGGCCATGAAAGACAGATAAGACGCTACATGTCTCTTTTGTCCTCGATGGGCTATTTGCGGGTAAAAGGCTTCCTCTGGTACGTTGAACAAGGTCACATTCTTGGTTTTGAATAATGAAGTGCTTCCGCTTCCGGCTACGGTCAAGGCCGGCCAATGAGAATCGGTTCAAAATTTATTGGCATAACTCTCGGTTTTTTCGTACCTTTGTGCGTTTGAATTTAAATATTTTATAATCAATGAAACGTTTTTTAGTACCATTTGTTTTATTAGTTGGGATTTTTTCATGTTCCAAAGGGACTGAGGAAGTTCCTACAATGGATTCCGTGATTGAAATAGATCCCGGAATCGTGGAAGTCGAGGCTGCGGGAGGAACTTATACTGTCAGCTATTCGATAACCGATCCTGCCGAAGATGGCGTAATCGAGACTCCGATATGCACCGATGGATGGTGTAATCAATTCGATGTCAGCGAACCGGGCGTTATTTCGTTCAATGTGGACCCCAATACGGTTCCCGGTGAAAGAAGGACGGAGGTAACCGTTCTGTATTCCAATGCGGAGGAACCTGCTGTGTTTACGGTAATCCAAGCGGATCCGACCAAAGTTCTGGCATCTGATCTGGATAATACTCTCTGGACTGCCGAAGTTTGTGAATTCGACCGCGATTCTACCATATTCAGGCTATTGACGGAATATAATGAACTGAGTTATCAGACGATAACCGCAGGGGAATTTGCTGACCAGTATGCGATTGACTATAATATGGCAAATCCGGACAGCCCGATATCTCCGGATGACGCGCTCGGATTTCAATTCATCGATACTCCGGAGTACAGGTCATACGCCAATGTTCTTTTCGGCGGCAATCAGATAGAGTTCGTCCACGGGGTTTCTAATCCTGTCGGCGGTGTAGAGGTCACGGATGTTTCAGGGCCTTACGTGTTTGATGAAAGCACCGGTATAATTACGGTAAACGACAAGAGCAACACGAACTATGAAAGGGAAGTAACCATACATGTCTCAAAGGACGGGGATTACCTTCTGTTTAGAATCATCAAGACATGGTGGCCTGAGACTATTGCAGACTATTACGGGGGTGACAAGCCTTATTTGGGTTTCAATGTTACCAATTACAACGGAACTCAAGCATATTGCCCTTACGGGTATCTTTTGTACAGAATGAAACTTTCACAAAACGAAGATGAGCAGTAAAAAACAATCAAAATTTAAATAAAAAAAGAAAACAATGAAAAATATATTTACTTTATTGAAAATATCGGTGTTGGCACTGATTGCCATGTCGGTCTTTTCCTGTAAAAAGGACGAAGTGAAGACAGTCCCTACTGTAAGTGTCGAATTTGTGTCCTCGGGCATGACTTCGGCTACGCTTAGCATAACTTCTGAAAATGCAAATGAATTGGCATACATGATGTTGAACGATGCGGCGGAAGTGCCTTCAGCAAGGGGTATATTGACCGCAGGTACAAAGATACAGGTTCCCGGCGGGGATGTGACGGTTTCCGACCTTGTCGCCGGTGAAACTTATCATATAGCGGCTGCGGCTGTTTCGGAAAACGGCGAATATTCTGAGGTGGCGACTCTGGAGTTCGGCACATCGGGGCAGAATTGTTCGTTTGACATTGATGTGATTTCCGCTACGGACAAATCCATATCGTATTCGGTAGTTCCTTCCATGGACAATGTAGACTATTATGTTGCCGCTTTGGAATTTTCCGTTTACGGGGACTCTGATGATGAAGCCATATATGAAGCCGTGGCCGAAAGTGCGGCACAGGCGGCTTCCGCAGCAGGGATTTCGTTGCAGGAATACCTTTCACAGAATCTCCATAGGGGAGAATATTCCGGTGTTGTCTCGGAACTCGTCCCTGAAACCGAATATTTGCTGACGGTATTCGGCATGTCTTCAGAAGACGCGTCCCCTACGACCCCTCTTTCAAGGATAGAAACATCTACAGTGCCTGAAACTCCGGAACTTACATTCGATTTGGAATACTCTGACGTTACAACCACGACTGTCCATTTGAAAGTGACTCCTTCAAACAAGACAGCACAGTTTATATTCCTCTGCCTTCCATCCGCGAATTTCCCTGATCTGACAGAAGATGATGCGGATGAAATCGCTCAGAGATATGTAGATGGCGTTAAAAGCTATTTGGATGAAGGCATAGGACTTTATACTGGTGATCAGGACGTGCCTAACTTCTCGATAATGCAGAATACTGAATACTATTTCTTCGCTTTCGGATATACTCCGGGTGTGGGTATTTCAAGCAAATGCGAACTTGTGTCGTTCATGAGCGAAAGGGGCGTCGTTCCGGAGGACTTCGAGGCAGAAATAATCATAGATGCCACGACAGCGAAGCGTATCTCGGCCAGAGTGGTTCCGGCAGCCGGGTTTGAAAGCATCTTTTACGGTTGTGTCGCAATTCCTACCGATGAGTATACGGAAGAACTCGCAAAAGAGAGTGTCGAACAGGCGATAGTCGATTATTACAACCAGCAGGTAGAATTTAATCCTACATACTCTATGCTGGATGCCGTTACTGCCGTATGCGACAGAGGTGAAGGATGGTTTGAACCGTCAGGGCTTACTCCTGAAACGGAGTATACGGTCGCTGCGGTGTCCGTTTCAAATGAAGGTGTCGCGGCAAAGGTTCTGACTGCCACGGCTACCACAGGTTCGGAGGATGTTTCGGCCGCAACTTTCACAAGTACTTTCGTGAAAGTTTATGACGGTAATGAGGCATTGGAGGCCGGCTTGTTTGCCGACTCGCCTCATCTGATGAAAGACAAAGGTATTGCAGTGTTCCATTTCGAACGTTCGTCCGAGGCTGTGGAATGCTATTATTTCATGGCGAACGGAGACTATTCCAACCCAGATGAAGAATACAAGACCGATGATGACCTGTTGAGTTGGATAACTACCAATCCGTATTTCTATCAGGCTGACGAAAACACCCACTACGCTTTCGTGTCGGTTGATTTCTATGATGCATACACTTATTTGGGATGGTACTACACCATGCTTACTGTCGCAAAGGATTCACAGGGAATGTGGGGGCCTGTGGGCAGGACAATGATTCTGCCAGAGTATGCGAAAAGAGGAGATATCCAGGAATTGGTAGACCTCATCAATGAAATAGAGGCTGGTACAGAAAGTCTTTCAATTAAAGCAAGTAAATGATGAGAAACATATACAGCCTGTTGATAATGATTCCGGCAATCCTTGTGATTGCCGGTTGTGAAAAGAACGGGCAGGAATCGGTTCTGGTGCCTTTGACTGTTTCCGTGTCCGATGACGGCTTCCTGTCATCGGACGGTGCGGCCGTATATCCTGCTGAATTCTCGGACGGGGATGCGATAGGTTTGTTTGCGGTTGAAAACGGAACGGTGTTAGAAGCTGTGGACAATCTTCGTCTTACGGCTTCATCCAATGGAGGGTCCATTGTCTGGTCTTCTTCGGATTCAGTCATGACATTTCCTGAAAATGCGGTTTATTATGCATATTATCCGTATCAGGAAAATTTCGGGGCCTCTGTAGACCCGTCTGCGACCACGGCTTCGGAATTTTTTGCTGACTTCATTGCAGGATGGAATTTGCCCGATGACCAGAGCAACGGTTTTGCAGATTATGATCTGTCTGTAGGAACGGCGTCTCCTTCATCGGGTAGGCTTGATTTTGAAATGTCCCATGCGATGGGATTGGTGAAAATAAGTCTTCCGGAGAAAACTTACCGCTTTACCAATACGGACAGGCAGATTCCTGACTATTCTTTGTCCGGCAATGTGGTTTTCAATGACTTTAAGCCGTGGACGGATGGCAACTTTTACATTTATTTGATCATGCCGGGGAATTTCAGCCTGTCTGGCAGTTACGGGGATACGCCGTGGCAACAGGACGGCGAGGCGATAGCCGACAATTGCGTGACTATAGACTATGGCGAACCTGAAGTGATAGAGCATTTGCTGCAAGTCGGTGATTTCTTTCTTGCGGACGGCTCTCTGATTTCTAAGGACGCTCCGGCATCAGAGGTGTCCTCGGCCGATGTGATAGGCATTGTATGCCAGATTGATCCTGACAGGATAGCAGATGGTGAAAAAGAGGCCCTTGGCGGTGTCGCGCATGCCATTGTTCTGGCTACGCGGGTAGCAGGTTTTTTAAGCGCAGATAATTTAGGGTATATGCGCCGTTTCTATACCGATTATTCTATTCAGAATACTGACTTCGAGGCCAGCTATACAAGGGACGAGGAGGAAATAGGTTTTCCTAATATCCCGATGACATCCGATCTGCAAGAACTGTATACGTTGGCAGATGAAAATCTGGATGGATATAGAGCCACTCATTTGATATATACCGAAAGGGCGGATGATTTCGCAAAGGGATATTATCCCGGTTTTAAGGCGGTATATGATTTTGCTTCAGAAGTGGGAGGCCCGGCAGAGGGTGTCACTACAGGCTGGTTCATGCCGTCGGGAGGCCAGTACCTTGATGCAATCCGCAATCTATGCAATGTAGAATTGGATATTACCGGTATCGTTGCATCGGGTGTCGCGAACGGCAGTATGGCATGGGAAGGCCAAGGCGCTCTGGCATCGGCCATGAATAAGGCCATGGAGAAAGTTTCCAACAATAATAAAATACTGTATAGCGATTATCAGAACGGGGTTATGATTGCGGCTACCGCATCTGACAAATATTACAGATATATAGATATCGCCGATGGAGGCTGGGTGGACTATATATGTTTCTTTAAATATGCTACTTCGATTGTAAGGCCTATGTTGGCATTCTGACAGATATAAAGACTTTTCTTGGGGGGTTGTGTCAAAATGAAATTTTTGATACAACCCCTGTCATTTTTGGGATTTTTCCTGCACACTGCCCGTGAGCATCCTTACGAACTTGACATGCGACAGGAACTT
>JADIME010000090.1 GCA_017694935.1 Candidatus Merdivivens pullistercoris | reverse complement strand
GACAGATATAAAGACTTTTCTTGGGGGGTTGTGTCAAAATGAAATTTTTGATACAACCCCTGTCATTTTTGGGATTTTTCCTGCACACTGCCCGTGAGCATCCTTACGAACTTGACATGCGACAGGAACTTCGCGGCGAATACCCTGATGACCGTATATGACGGGATGGCTATGAGCATACCTACCACTCCTCCCACGTAGCCCGCCATCAGCAGGACTATGAAGATTTCCAAAGGATGCGCCTTTACGCTGTTGGAATATATTATAGGCTGGAAGATATAGTTGTCTATCAGTTGGGCGAAAACAAATATGCCTATGAGTATCGCGGTGTAGCCCCAGAAACTTACGTCTATGCCCATCGGGTTTACCGAGTAGTATTTGAGTATCAGCCCGAGGAAAGTCCCTATCGCCCCTCCGACGAAAGGCCCGACGTATGGGATGATGTTCAGCAGTCCTGTCATGAATGCAATGCCGACCGCCATGCTGAAAGTCAGTCCGGCCACGAAATGCAGGCCTATGGTGTTTATTAGAGCCACGCCGAGGACTTCGATTACGAGACCGATGAAATAACGGCTGAGCAGTTTGTACATGTCTTCTATCGCCTCGCTTGTCTTCCGGGTGTATTTGTCGTTCACGAACGAGAGGATGATGTTCTTGAACATGTTGTCATTGTTTATGAAGAAAAACGAGATGAAGACGACGGCGAAAAGCCCTACGCCGATGTCTATCACCGTGCCTGCCGCCGAGCCTATTATCGATGTGAATGTATTGATGTCGAGCATTGATTCAAGGTGCTGGAGGATGGTAGTCTCTATCCTGAAATCAGGCCCTAAGGCAGGGAAGGTCTCTATCAGGAACCGGTTGAGTTCCATGAGCGGGAGCTCGATGCTGCTGCCTGTGGTTTTCAGGTTGGATGCGTCGAAATTGACGACGACATTGCTTACAATCGGGATGATGAAGGCAAAAAGCGAGAGCAGCACCACAAGTACCGTCACTATGGACAGGATGGATGCCAGCCATTTAGGGAAAATGAATCTCTTTATGCGTATCTTTCTTAATGTCCGTGCGATAGGGGAAGCTATCAGGGAAAATACGGCCGCAAGCAGGATATATGCTATCACGTCCCTGAAATACCAGCAGAATGCGCCGATCAGGGCAACCGATGCCGCGATGATGATATATTTTGCCAATCGTTCCATACGGCAAACATACGCAAAATTTATGTAAATTTGCAACTTTCGGTTTTTTTGTACGCTTTTTGCTTGCAAGTGAACCGCTTTTTTGAAAACACTTATAGCAGGAAAATAAAATATGGAAAATTACAAGGGCCTTACTCCGCAGGAAGTAGCCGAGAGTAGGGAAAAGCACGGAAGCAACATTCTTACGCCTCCTAAACGCAGGCCGGTATGGCTGCAATTCTTGGACAAATTCAAAGACCCCATCATCAGGATACTTCTGATAGCGCTGCTGTTTTCTTTCGGGGTGTCGGCCTATCATTATTTTGTCGAAGGGGAAGGCGCAAGCGTATTCTTCGAGCCTTCGGGCATTCTTCTGGCCATACTTCTCGCCACTTTGGTCGGGTTTATCCTTGAACTCAGGGCAAACAAGGCTTTCGATGTGCTGAACAAAGTCAATGACGATACTCCGGTAAAGGTATATCGGGACGGGGAGCTTGTGGAAGTGCCTAAGAAGGATGTCGTGGTAGGGGACATAGTGCTGCTTGAAACCGGAGAGGAAGTCCCTGCCGACGGGGAATTGCTCGAGGCCGTGTCGCTTTCAGTGAATGAATCCACCCTTACCGGCGAGCCGCTTGCACGCAAGGGCCTTGAAGCGGATACTCCCGCAGGCGCCGAGATGACTTACCCTTACCACCATGTGATGAAAGGGACGACTGTCTCGGAAGGGCGCGGAGTAATGAAGGTCTTTGCCGTCGGAGATGCCACGGAATACGGAAAAGTATATGTCGCTTCGCAGATAGATTCTTCAACGCGGACACCGCTCAACCAGCAGTTGGATAAACTGAGCAAGGTGATATCGGTCGCGAGCTACATCATAGCCGGGCTGATAGTTGTCGGGAGACTGGCGGTATATTTCCTTGACGGCCAGCATTCCAGCGATGCGTTTTCATGGAGCGGATTCGGAAGCTACATGCTCAATACCTTTATGATAGCCGTCACCCTGATTGTGGTTTCCGTTCCAGAAGGGCTTCCGATGAGCGTAACCTTGAGCCTTGCGCTCAGCATGAAGAGGATGCTCGCTTCCAACAACCTCGTGCGCAAGATACATGCGTGCGAGACCATGGGGGCTGCTACCGTGATCTGTACCGATAAGACGGGAACACTTACCCAGAACCGCATGACGGTGGCAGAAGCCCAGTTCCTGGTCGAGGACGGGGAACTCATAAGGCAGAGCATAGCGGCGAACTCGACCGCCCACATAAAGGAAGAAAACGGGAATGACAAGGTCATGGGCAATCCTACCGAAGGAGCCCTGCTTTTGTGGTTGAAATCGCGTGGCGATGATCCGATGGCATTGAGGGCTGGTTATGAAGTGTTTGACCAGCTTACATTTTCGACTGAAAGAAAATACATGGCCACAGTCATACGTCATGACGGGAAACTCAGGCTTTTGGTCAAGGGAGCCCCTGAAATAGTACTCGGGTTATGTTCCGGTATCGCAGGCGGAGCGGCACGTGAAGAAATACTTTCGGTGTTGAGGGGGTATCAGGCCAAGGCCATGAGGACGCTCGGTTTTGCATACAAGGACATTTCTCCGGAATCATATACAGAGTGGGCGTTGGATCCGAAATCTCCTGAAACGGAGCTTGGGTCTCTGACATTTATCGGCATGACGGCCATCTCCGATCCCGTGCGCCCAACGGTTCCGGCGGCTATCCGCAGTTGCATTGATGCGGGCATAGACGTGAAGATGGTTACGGGCGATACTTCCGTGACGGCTACGGAGATAGGCCGGCAGGTAGGGCTTGTTCCGGAAAATGTGACGCTCGAGCAGGTTCAGAGCGGCTACGGCCCTGACGGAAAGAGATTCCAGATAACGGGACAGGAGTTTGCCGCACTTTCGGATGAAGAACTTGAAGCCTGTGTGTCGGATCTGAAAGTGATTTCCCGCGCCCGCCCGCTGGACAAGGAAAGGCTGGTGAAGACCCTTCAGAAGAAAGGCGAGGTGGTGGCAGTTACCGGAGACGGTACCAATGATGCCCCGGCGTTGAATGCCGCTCAGGTCGGCCTGTCAATGGGAGACGGCACGTCTGTCGCCAAAGAGGCCAGCGACATCACCATACTTGACAATTCGTTCGACAGCATAGTGAACGCGGTAGTGTGGGGACGTTCCCTTTACAAGAACATCCAGCGTTTCATCCTGTTCCAGCTTACCATCAACGTAGTGGCTTCTCTGATAGTGCTGATAGGCGCGTTCATAGGCGAACAATCTCCTTTGACTGTGACACAGATGCTTTGGGTGAACCTCATCATGGACACTTTCGCTGCTATTGCGCTCGCTTCCCTTCCTCCGACAAGGGACGTGCTGAAAGAGAAACCGCGCCGCCGGACGGATTTCATCATAAGCAGGAACATGGCAGTGCTGATTTTCGGTGTCGGGGCAGCTTTCGTGGCAGTGCTTATGTGGCTGTTGCTCTCTTTCAAGAACGACGGCGACGGCCTGACTCCTTATGAACTCTCGATGTTCTTTACGGCATTCGTGATGTTGCAGTTATGGAACATGTTCAACGTCAAGGCGTTCATGACAGGAAAATCTGCATTCTCCCATCTTTTCGCTTCAAAGGGCTTTATCTGGATGGTGGTAGTGATACTTGCCGGCCAGATCCTTATAACTACTTTCGGGGGTGAGATGTTTTCGGTAGTCCCGATAAAGCCGATTGACTGGTTGAAGATTATCGGGCTTACTTCGGTTGTGCTGTGGGTAGGGGAGATTGCCAGGCTTTTCTCTTCAAACGGAACTTCGCGCTGCCGAGATTGCAGATGATATATGCATCGGGATCTTCCTCGATCGCTTTTTTGACGATTTCATCGGAGAGCCTTTTCAGGGGCTCTCTTTTGTTTTCCCGCACTATGAAAGACTGGGAGGGTGTGACGCTTTCGGGCCTGAAGCCCAAGGTTTCGTAGGTTTTCCCGTCAGACCATTCCAGGTCGGCGTAGCTCATTATGTCATCGGGATTGACCTCTTCGATGAATGCGCTCAGGGATTTTCCCATCCCTCCGGCTATGCGGGTTCCGGGCAGGGAGGCGTACCTTATCCATTCGTATGACGATATGATGCCTTCCGGTTTCTGCCAACGCCGTGCGCCTGAAAATGTGGATACCGCTATAAGGCGGCCTTCCGGTGAAAATGTCCCGTAGCAGTATTTGCATTGCGAACTCCCGTAGCTGTGGTATCTGTCGAGAAAATCATCTGCCTGCGGTTTTGTTATGCGTTCCACGGTGCATTTGCGTGCCATGGCTTTTTCATAACGGTGCAGGTGCGCGGCTATCCTGGTTCTGATGATTACGTTTTCCCTGTACCACCGGTCTTCATAAATTGCGGCGGCTCCGGTTTCTCTTCTCAGGTATCCCGTCAGCGACTGGATTGCATCAGCCCTTATCTGTGCGGCGAACATGTCGGCTCTTTCTTCCTGCGGCGGCCGGGGAATTATCAGAAAGCGGCAAACCGTTTTTCCCTCCATGTCGCACGAGGCAAGGGAATATTCAGGAAAATCGGGCAAGGGACGGGTTATCCCGGTGCCCTTGCACGCGCTGCATATATACTCTATGGCTTCTTCGCTGAAATTCATTATGACCTTTAGTTTTAAACAACTTCTGAAATTCCCTGAAAATGTTGCAAAAATAGAGTTTTTTTATTTTTGCCGAAATAGGTTTTTAACTAACTCGGATTATGAAAATTAACAGAAGCAGTTTAAAATTTTTAAAATTTTTCAATGATCGTGCCCTCGGGGTGTTTTCTGCCAGTGCTTTGTTCGGGTTTTTGCTTTGTCTGAGGAGTGAAGGTCTGCCTGTTTTGAATATAGTCATGTGGGCCGTGACAGGATTGTCTTTGTTGCTGTTCTTTGTACGGCTGTCTGTCATGTTGTTTGGCAAGGATGCCCGATTCCTTGCAATCAAAGGCGGTGGTGCAGGCCAGATGTTCCTTTTCCCTGCTCTCCTGCTGCTTTTTATTGTAGAGTTTTACACCAGAGGGAATATGACAGCGGCCATAGTGTCGCTCGTCCTTTTCGTCCTGTCGCTTGCAGGGACTATTTTAGTGGCGATCAAAGATTTCTCGTTGCCGGGAAAGTGAATCGATTTAGTGACAAAACGCTTCACTTTCCCCAAGAAAAACAGGAGAAATGGCATTTTATATAGATTCTTCGGGGGAAAGTGAACAGTTTTTCAACGAATCCGCTGCACTTTCCCCGTAACAATGTGGGCAGGGTGCCCGTGCTTGTGGGTGAGTTTTTTCAGCCACAGCCAGTATCCTGTCAGTGGAAGGGTGCCTCCTATGAGGGCTGCGATGAAATAGAGTATCTTGCTCCAGATTCCGCCCCATGTGCCGGTGTGCAGCGAGAAAATCAGTCCTTTCAGTTGTCCTGGTTCGGCTCCTGCGACCGCATAGAAAGCATCGCGGTACCAGCCGAAAGACCATGTAAGGCCGGTAAGTGCCATGACAAGGAGGAGCAGCAGGGTATAGAAGCCCAGTGACACATGGCTGTCGTACAGGAAACGCTTCCAGCCTTTCGTACATGATACGCCGAACCGTGAGCGGAGCATCCGCGGACCTTTCGGAAACCAGATGGCAAGGCCGCTTAGCAGGATTACAACCATCAGCAGCGTGCTTATGCCTACGATGGTCTTTCCGACAGTCTTTGAACCCTTTGTTTCAGGAACATCGAGCATCCACCTGTGCAGTTGCCGTACAGTGGTGAAAAATCCGCTTCTCTCAACCCAGCCGTTGATTTCCCCGGTATAGGGGTTTACGCTCAAGGTTTTTCTTCCTGCATCTTTGAATGTCACCATCGCACAGCCGTTTTCCTTGTCGGGCAGTCTTACTGAGGACACTTCGGCCTGTCCTTCAATGCCGGGAACGTAAATGCTGCTGAGACTCTGTGCGATCTCTTCCCGGGACATCATCCCCGAGCCTTCGGGAACTTCGCATCTGTAAAGTTGGGGGTGCGCCAAAGCGAGGATTTCCTTTTCAAAAACGAGGATCGCCCCGGTAAGGCAGGTGATGCTTATGACCAGCCCTGCCGGGACGGATATCCACAGATGTATTTTCTTGAAAAATTTTCTCATTACTTTTGGACTTTGAGTTTTCCTGCACGGCTGATAGCATCGGCCTCTACTGCAAGCCCCTTGCTTGCCTGTCCTGTTTTTGCGTCGATCCTGTAGAATGCCGGTTTGTCTCCTCCGGTGACTGTCACCGCGATATAAATGTTGCCGCCTTCGCTGTAAGGTTCTCCGCCGAAGCCTGCAAGGTCGTCAGGCATGCCGGTTACTGGGATTATGCTTTTGTCCTCTCCCTTGAAGATTGCAAGTTCGTTAGTGTTTGCATTGCGCCCGTCGTTAATCATGCCCTGCGCTCCGTCTTTGTAAAGCTGGAGCAGAAAATAGTCCTCTGTGATATGCCAGCATCTGAATATAGGATGGCCCGTGCCGATTTCTTCAAGATTGACATAATAAGACGGATCGAAATCGGTTTCTCCGGCCTTGATGCGGACTACTCCGGAAGGCAAGGTGCCTGTGACTTTCTTGAGGTCGGAAGTCGAGACGGCTGTGCGGCCGTATCCCGGAGAAAATACATAGAGGTCTCCATTGTCGGCAGCCCAGATGGTCTGGTAGTACTGGCTTCTCATCCGTCCGCTGGCAAAGCCTATTTTCCCTGTCCTTGCAATCACCGGTGTCTCGTCAAAACTGTCCCCGCTGTAAATCGCGACGAATGCCGAGTCAGGGAACTGTGTGGAAGGGATTACTCCGGCGGTATAACTTCCGCTTCCCTGTCCTCCGTCCTGCGTGGTGACGAGTTCCTGGTCGGTGACTTTGTCCGGCCACTGGCCGATGCCGTATTTGCTCATTCCCATCGGTACGACCGATGTGTAAAGTTTCCCGTTCGCTTCGACGAAGCCGGCAAAAGTGACTTTTTCACCGTTTCCGAGATAGTTTTCGGCATTGGTGGAACTTTCCCGCTGCGAGCCGTCGTTGGCGTCAAGATAGTTGAACAGAAGCGCCTGGGCTATGTTGCCTTCTTCGTCGGTGATGTTGGAGTCCCCGGTTGAGGCGGTTATGACATTGTCTCCCCAGATGCCGTAAGTGGTTATGCGGTTGAACTCGTAAATGTATTTTTCTTCAGGATGTCCTTGGGCATTGAGATAATAAGAGGCCCCGGTGCCATTGCCGCCGTCATTGTAGGCAAGGGAAAATACGTAATTCATGTCTTTATAGATCCAGTACGTGCCTCCGATTACTTCGGTGCCTGTATTGCGTGTGGTTATCTCGCCTCCGTCCATGGTTTCAGAAGTCACAAGATAACTTACCCCGTCCACCTGTGCGGCAATCACGTACAGTTCTTCCGCACCGGCAGTGGTGTTGCCTCCCGGCGTTTCGTTTTCGGGTTTTTCACATGAACTTGTTACAAGTGCCGCCGGTATTGCGAGCATTGCGGCTAAAATGCATTTAAAGTGATTGTGTCTCATAACTATTGCTGTTTTTATATGATTATTCGTAATGATACTTTTTTGAATAGGAATGCAGTATTAGTCCAAGGCAGCGTGGCCGCCCGTGGCCTCGTGAACGGGAGGTGCCTGCCGCAAAGCGGTAGGAGGGATTTACTGCCTTGGACTAATACTGCATTCCTATTCATATTAAGGTGATTTGCGGTAATCGTTATTGAAATATCAATTGCTTCCGAAATGTACCCTGACTTTCAGATAGAAAGCCCGTCCGGCCTTTTGGAGGCTGAAATTGTCGTACAGTTTTTCATCGGTGAAGTTGCGGCACTCGAAGGAAAAATTGTAACGTCCGTCCTTTATGCTGTAAGTCAGTGAGATGTTGTGCGAAAACTGTGACGGGACATAGTTCTTGGAGCCCTTGTTCCCGATATTCTCCCAGTAGAGGGGAAATTCGTGCTGCCAGAAATTGTCGTAAGTCACCGACAGCGTGTTCCCCTTTGCAAACAGGTCATGCCAGTAAAAGTTGGCATCGAAGCCGGCGTATCTGTACGGGATGTTGGGAAGCCTTACTTTGTAGTGCATGCTTTCCTGGAGCGAGCCTCCGGTCCATGTCTTTTCATAGTCCCTCGTGTCAATGTCGTTGTATGTGAATCCGGTGTCAAACCATTTTGAGTATGAATATCTCAAGGAAATGTTGTATCCCATCGTCTTTACATGCCCGTGGTTTTCATAGATACCGAACTGGGTGCTGCCGTGCTTGCCGAGACCGCGCTTGATGTAGTCTTTTGTGTTGCGGTAAATCAGGCTCCCTTCGGCGTATATGCGGTGTTCCCCGAAATCATGTCCGTAACTGAGGTTTAGGTTGAAATTGTCGCTTTTCTCAGGTCTCAGGTCTGTTTTTCCGGCTTCAAGGTCTTCGTCTCCGAACAGTTCGTCCGTCGTAGGTAGGCGGTATGCCTTTTCGTATGAGAATTTTATCTGAAAACCCTTCAATGGCATGTATGTTCCGGCCATGCCATATCCGAATGAGTCCGTGGTGCGTTCCATGCTGATGTAGTCTCCGACTCCGTCGGAACTTTGCGATACGGGCCCCTGGTTGTACTGGTTATAGTATTTCCCGAAAACAGAAATGTTCCATTTGCGTGACGGGGCGAGCCTGTAGGATAGCCCGCTGATGTTTTTCCGGGTGACTTTCGGGATATCGAAAGCGGTGAGCACTGATGATGTGCCTATATACGAGCGGCTTTTCCTGCGGAAATCGCTTGTTACGTGGTTGAATGTAAAGGTGTGCGTTTTCCCGATGCGGTAATTGATGTTTATCGAGGCGTTGAGGTTGGTGTTCCTGGATTCGCTGTTTTGGTATGACTGCTCGCCCCGGGTGTCCTTGACATAATATTCTCCGTACCAGTTGTAGTATCTTGCCGACGTATCTATGTTGTTGGTTATGTTGTAATTGAAATTGGCGGCTATCGTGACGTCGAGGCCTTTGACTATCAGGTCGCGTTTTACATATTCAATGGATGGAGAGACCGACCAGCCTTTGCGGTGTTTCTGTCCGAAAACTATTTCCTGATATACTCCGGTCTGTATGTCTTTGTGGAAATTCGAATAACTCACTCCGAAGATCAGCCTGTTGGCCCAGCTTTTTCCGGCCACTCCGAGTTTCGCGATTACCGCTTCATTGTGGAAGGTGTCATGGAAGCGGCGCACATGTTTCACATCGTCTTTGTCTACCGGGAACTTGTGGACATTCCCGTTTTCATCGACTTCAAACTCCCTGACCCAGTTGTCGATATAATAATTGTTGTCGGAATAGTTCTGGAAGGCGTTAATTTCGTATGTGAAACCGTTTTTCAGTGTCTGGCCGAAATTCACGAATGATTTGTGCGTGTTGAACGAGCCATACGAATATGAAGCGTCCACATACCATTCAGGCCTGGCTTTGTTGGTAACGATGTTGATTACCCCTCCGATTGCATCGGTTCCGAAAGAAACAGGCACGACACCTTTATACACTTCGATGCGTTCTGCAAAGTTTACAGGCATGTTGTTCAGGTCGAATGCAGTACCCGCCCCTTCCTGAGGGACCCCGTCGATGAATACTTTTACATGTTTGCCGCTGAAGCCGTCCAGCATCAGTTGCATGTCGGATCCGACTCCTCCCGATTCACGGAGTTTCATGCCGGGAAGCCGCGTGAGGGCGTCTCCGAGGTTTTTGGCCGAATTTTGCAGGCTTTTGGTTTCGACCGCAACGGCGTTGAAGGCCGAGCGTTTCACCCTCCCGATTGAGTTTCCTGTTACTACGGATCCTTCAAGGTGCGTTATAGAGGGTTTTAACCTGACATTGTGCTTGACGGATTTTCTTTCAGGGATGTTTATTTTCCTTTCGTAATTTTCATAACCGATGGCCGATACGGTTATCGTGTATTCCCCGGCCGGTATGTTTAATCTGTAAATTCCGTTCTTGTCCGTATAGCTGAAGTATTCGGTGCCTTTAATGAAAACCGTGGCATGGCCTATGATTTCTCCCGCATCGGAAAATACTTTTCCGAATATCGACACATCCTGCGCTTTTGTTATAAAAATATTGATGAAGATCAATGCGATGGTTGCGGCGGAACGCCGTAATCCGTATAATCCCATGTTAATTCTTTGTTTTTTGTTTCCGGCTGCAAAGTAAGCGGTTCCGGGAAATGTGTACAATCCCTATTTTTGGCGATTGGAGCTGGCCATAGTAGTGGTATTTGGTTATGATTCCCCATTTTGTCGGTAAAATTTTAAATGATTCTCCGCAAAATTACCCCTGACCTGTGCCTGCGCAATCGGTTGATGCAACCTGTGTCCTTGACTTTCAAACTTTTCAAACCTTTCTTGTAAAGCCGGGAACGGGACGACTTAACAGTTGTCTTTGTAATCTACTATCCCATAAATTGTTATGATAATCCGGCAAAAAATCACTGTCCCGAGCGAGATCCACCCCGACTCCGTTCGGAACATAAATCTCATGGCATATATTTATTAATTAATTCACACACAGCTATTTATACATACCTAAAGTTAAGTCGTCCCGTTCCCGTGTTTGCGCAGATTGGAGTGGTCGGGAGTCAGACAAATCAGGCCGACAGCAACAAGCCAAATGCAATTCGCCAGAATCAAGGGGTCATTTTGCGGAGAATCAAAAAAATTAAAGCAGCTTCTGGATTTTCATTAACTTTGGGACGTTGAATGTGGTGATGAATAAAACGGAGTATGGATAAAATGAAAAAATCTGTTGTCATTGAATTGTTGTCCAAGCTGAGCATGTTGTGTTATTGGGTCATGCTCGTTTGGATACTTTACAAAGGTTATGGCGGGGCAGTGGCTCTTGTTTCTATTGCGGTAATGGTTGCCGTAGGCGTAGTTATAGCGTTTTCCGGTTTAGTCCCGGAAGAAGCAAGGCAGAAAAACGGTACGCTGTTGCTGTATGTCCTGTCGGTCTTCTCCAATCTCGCTCTGTTTCGGTATCCCGATTTATGGCCGATGACTTCGCTCCTGACGGTTGCCGGCTTGTCCGGCATGGCATATTGGCTGCTTGCGAGGAAATACGAAGGAAAGGATATCCGTACTGTATTGAAAGAAGAATCGGGCTTGCCTCTGTTTTTCGATGTGATCCTTCTCGGCATTGCGATATATGCTGGCATAGTCGGAAATCTGACAGGCAATCCTGCATTTTGGGTCATAACGGTATTGTTGTTTGCCGATCTGATCCGGCAGGTATGCGCTTTTTTCAAATAGCTTCTTAAAATTAAAAGAATTTTTTGCGGGATATAAAAATATGCTTACCTTTGCAGTCCCGTTTGGAAAAATGGGATATTGACATGGTTGGATTCGTTAGCTCAGTTGGTAGAGCACAACACTTTTAATGTTGGGGTCCTGGGTTCGAGCCCCAGACGGATCACAGAATGGCGGTTTGCCGAATGCTTCCTTAGCTCAGTTGGCTAGAGCATCTGACTCTTAATCAGAGGGTCCTGGGTTCGAGCCCCAGAGGAAGTACTCCGAAAGCACTTGCAAAGATGTTGCAGGTGCTTTTTCTATATGGGGCCGGCTGATTGAGCATCCCGGTTTAGAATCTCCTGCAGAGCGGTTATTTGCGCCTCCATCATATCCTGTGTGTTGTCCGGGGATAGAGTGAGTTTTGGTTTATTTGGACCAAAGGGCCAACCGGCAATTCCGGTTTTTGTAGTGGCCGTATAGAACAGATACCGGCACTGTCAAGTCCATATGGAAAAAGTCTGGTAATGCGGAAAGATTCTCCCACAGTCCGAGAACGGAGAACGACGCATTAGTCCATGTCAGGAAGTTGCCGGTTGTAACTGCATTAAGGCCGGCCCTTATCGTGTTCGTGATCTGTAATCATCCAAGATAGGAGCCGGCCTGTCTGCATCGCACTTTATATTAAGAAGCTGTTTAAAATTTTTTCAAAAGTTCTTTGTGCCACCATTTCGGCATCTTTCTGCCGTTTTTATCACACAATAGCGCTGCTATTCTCCTCAAAAAACGGCAAAAACCTGCACAAAAGCGTGCCTCAA
>JADIME010000089.1 GCA_017694935.1 Candidatus Merdivivens pullistercoris | reverse complement strand
TGAGGCAGGCTTTCATGCAGGTTTTTGTCATTTTTTGAGGAGAATAGCAGCGCTATTTTACGATAAAAATGGCGGAAACCTGCGCGGAATGATGCCGCAAAGAACTTTTGAAAAAATTTTAAACAGCTTCTTAAATGAACAAAGAGAGTATGAAAAAACAAATATTAATCACAGCATTGCTGTTGGCGATTCCTGCGCTGTCTTTTGCTGGGAATGACAAAGAAGCCCGCCCGTCAATCACAAGGAATGCGGACAAGGTTAAGTACGCAGGCAACGTGAACGCAGGAATCAGCTTCATCGGGGCATACTTAAACACCACCCACGGAGTAATCTTTCCAAGGTGCAACATCTATACAGGAGGAAGCGCTGAATACTCTTTTTTATGGGGCATGAACCTCATAAATGTGGCTGCCGACGGGAAATGGTTTTATCCAAGAAAAGGTAGGGTGCAGGGATACATAGGGCTTGAGGCCGGAGTCTCTTTCTTGCTTTCGGGAATTTCGTTTGAAGATGTCGGAAATGAACCCTACCCGGAAGGAGATACGCAGTTTTTCATCCGCCCGGGATTAGGAATGGTCGTGAATTTCAACAAAGTGTCACTGGATATAGGAATCAAGTGCGGTTTCTCCCCGTATGCCATTCTATCAACCAGACACGTAAAGGAGATGTGGGCGCCGATTCCTTCTTTCGGGGTAGGACTGTGGTTCTAAGAAGCCGCTCTATAAACTGTTTTTTGTGGCCATGACTACGGTTTTCGGAATTACCGCGATGGCTGCAATGGCCAAAAGAGAAGTAAATTTTTTCTTGCTAAATTGACATTTTGTCAAGAAAAACGGATAAAAACCCCGGCCATTTTTTGAAATACAGGCCACTGCCTTGAGAAATCCTCGGCCGTGATTACAAATCAAACAGGCTATAAACGGACGACCCCGGGCTGTAAAAGCCCGAGGTCGTTTGCAAGTCGGGATGAGGCGACTCGAACGCCCGACCCCTACGTCCCGAACGTAGTGCGCTACCAACTGCGCTACATCCCGATTGGTTTTATCAAAACCGGATGCAAAAATAGCAAAATTACGGGAGTTGTTTCCATTTTTTTGATAAAACAAGAAACAAACTCTTCGATAAAATGGAAGAGATGTGCCAGAAATAAGAATCCCGGCACATCCTGTCAGTAATTAGTCATTCAATGAAAAACGTGCAAACCCTGTCACCTTGACCTGAGGATCGACTGTCTTCAGGTACTCGGCTACGGAAATCTTGCCGTCCTTGACGAAGATCTGCTCTTCGAGAGTGTTTTCCTTGAAGAATTTTGCAAGTTTGCCCTGTGCTATGTTTTCCAGCATCTGCTCAGGCTTGCCTGCCATCTTAGGATCCAGTTTTATCTGCTCGCGGTAAATCTCCAACTCTTTCTCCACGATATGTGCAGGACAATCGGTCTTGCTCACCGATACAGGATTCATTGCCGTGATCTGCATCGCAATCTCCCTGCCTGCTTCTGCAGGAATGACTTTGGAAAAGCCTACGATGGAAGCGACTTTGCCATTGATATGGATATAAGTCGAGATATAAGGAGCCTCCAGTTTGCTGTAATATGCAATGACATGCTTCTCGCCTGTCTTGCCGGTCTGCTGTGTAACGGCTTCCTGTATGGTCTGTCCTGCAATGGAAAGGCCTTCGAGAGCCTCTTTGGACTCAGGCATGTTTTCTATTGCCGCATCGGCTATCGAGTTTGCAAGTGTCTGGAATTCCGCATTGTTCGCAACAAAGTCGGTTTCACATCCCAAACATACGAGGATGGCTTTTGTGTTGTCTGCATTTGTCTTTGCAATTACAGAGCCTTCGGAAGTCTCGCGGTCCGCCCTTTTGGCAGCAACGAGTTTTCCTTTTTCACGGATTATTTCCTGAGCCTTTTCAAAATCGCCGTCAGCCTCTACAAGGGCCTTTTTGCAATCCATCATGCCCGCACCCGTCATCTTGCGGAGTTTTGCAACATCAACTGCTTTAATTTCCATGACAAAATTCCTTATCAATTAAATTATTCGTTTTCGGTTGCTTCAGGAGCGGCCTCGGCTGTTTCTTCCACAGCTTTCCCACCTTCGGTTTCCCTTGAAGGCTTCCTGCGCTCGCCGCCTTCGGCATTGTCTTGTTTGGATCTGCGGGAACGGAGTTTCTTTCCCTGAGCCTGGGCGGCATTGTCCGCATTGCTCTCGGAAACTTCCTTGTCCTTCTCCAATTTCCTCTCTTCGATACCTTCCATCATTGCGTCGCAAAGGACTTTCATCACGAGCGCTATGGATTTGGTCGCATCGTCGTTTGCCGGAATCACATAATCAATCGGTGTAGGATCGCAGCAAGTATCAACCATTGCGATAACCGGAATGTTCAGACGATTGGCCTCTTTCACAGCGTTGGCTTCCTTCTGCACGTCCACTACGAACAGCATGGACGGAAGACGGCTCATGTCGGATATGGAGCCGAGGTTCTTCTCCAGCTTTGCCTTCTGGCGTGTAATCTGAAGACGTTCACGCTTTGCCAAAGTATCGAAAGTACCATCTGTCATCATCTTGTCGATGGTAGCCATCTTTTTGACTGACTTGCGGATAGTCGGGAAGTTGGTAAGCATTCCACCCGGCCATCTCTCTGTAACGTATGGCATTCCCACAGACTGTGCATACTCTGCCACTACGTCTTTAGCCTGTTTCTTGGTTGCAACGAAGAGCACCTTGCGGCCTGAACGTGCTATCTGTTTCAGGACTGCCGCCGCTTCGTCCAACTTCACAGCTGTCTTGTGAAGGTCTATTATATGGATGCCGTTTTTCTCCATGAAAATGTATGGAGCCATTTTCGGATTCCACTTTCTTTTCAGGTGTCCGAAATGAACGCCTGCATCAAGTAATTCTTGGAAATTCGTTCTTGACATTTTAATTTCTGTTTTTCAATGTTTATCCCGATACTGGGTCTCTTCTTCAATCAGGAGTAGCGGGCATTCCCCGATCTCCTCAATTTTTCACAGCCGAAGCAAACTATAGGTAGCCACTGAAGGATCCCACGTTTTAAACCCGGCCGTACATGGTAAATCGACAATAAACTGTAACAAATACTAACGTTTACTGAACTGGAAGCGTTTACGTGCACCAGGGCGGCCCGGTTTCTTCCTTTCCACAACGCGTGCGTCACGGGTAAGGAAACCGTTGGTCTTAAGGATGTGGCGGTAAGCCTCGCGGTCTATTTCGCTAAGAGCCCTAGCGATGCCTAACCTCATGGCTTCAGCCTGTCCTTTAATACCGCCGCCGTCGATATTTGCCTTGATATCGAACTGGGCAAGAGTTCCGGTAACATCCAACGGCTGTTTCACGATATAACGGAGCGCTTCGTCTGTAAAATAGTTTTCAAAAGCGCGGCCGTTGATCACGATATTCCCGTTACCGGCACTCACATAAACGCGAGCGACTGCCGATTTACGTCTTCCAAGGGCGTTAACTGCTTTCATCTACTCTGTTTAAATTTCGTTCAACTTAATTTCACGCGGTTTCTGAGCCTGGTGAGGATGCTCGCTTCCCGCATAAAGGTAAAGGTTGCCAAGGAGCTTTGCTCCAAGACGATTCTTAGGTAACATGCCTTTCACCGCATGTCTGAGAACTTCGGTCGGTCTCCTCTTCAGTAATTCTTTCGGAGTGCTGAAGCGCTGTCCGCCCGGATAACCGGTATGGCGCACATACACCTTGTCGGTCATTTTCTTGCCCGTAAGCACCACTTTGTCGGCATTGATGACGATGACATTGTCACCGCAATCAATGTGAGGAGTGAAGTTAGGTTTGTTCTTTCCCCTGAGGGCAAGAGCAATCCTTGAAGCAAGACGACCGAGGACCAGACCGTTGGCATCGATAATGAGCCACTCTTTGTTTACTGTAGCCGGATTGGCTGAAACAGTCTTGTAACTTAATGTGTCCACTGTCATGACTTTTTGGTTAATAACTTTTTAAAAATTGCGATCTCCCTAATAAAAGGGGTGCAAAGATATGGCATTTTCATCAATTTTCAAAAATTACCATGAAATCTGTGGACTTTTTAATAATTTTGCAGACGTTTTTCCGGAAAATATGAATATAGCCGACATAAAATTAAGAGAACGCCCGCTGCTGCTCGCCCCGATGGAAGATGTCACCGACGCATCTTTCCGCTATGTCTGCAAAATGTTCGGAGCCGACATGATGTACACCGAATTCGTCTCATCGGACGGACTGGTAAGGGATGCGAAAAAATCCCTTGACAAACTGACGGTCTATGATTACGAGCGCCCTATCGGAATTCAGATTTACGGGCACATTCCGGAAGCGATGGTCGAAGCCGCGAAAATGGCGGAAGCCGCCGGGCCGGACCTGATAGACATAAATTTCGGCTGTCCGGTCAATAAGATAGCGAAACGGGGGGCCGGCTCGGGAATGATGCGCGAACCTGACAAGATGGTTGCCATCACGGAAGCCGTGGTAAAGAGCGTAAAACTTCCGGTGACGGTCAAGACGCGCCTCGGCTGGGACGAAGACTCGAAAATAATAGTGGAACTGGCTGAAAGATTGCAGGACACTGGAATCGCCGCACTTACAGTTCACGGACGCACCCGCGCGCAAATGTACAAAGGGGAAGCCGACTGGACACTCATAGGGAAAATAAAGGAAAACCCCCGGATGCACATACCCATAATAGGCAACGGAGACATAGCCGCTCCCGAACAGGCCAAGGAAGCATTCGACAGATACGGCGTGGACGGCATCATGATAGGACGTGCGACTTTCGGGCACCCATGGATATTCCGGGAAATACGGCACTATCTGGATACGGGGGAACTTCTTCCGCCCATGTCCGTGCGGGACAGAGCCGCACTGGCAAGAAAACACCTCGCCAAATCCTTGGAAATCAAAGGAGAGCGTGTAGGGGTACTCGAAATGCGCAGGCACCTGTCATGCTACTTCAAGGGGCTTGCGGACTTTAAAGAAACCCGGCTGAAACTCGTGACTACGGATTCACCAGAAAAACTGTTTGAAATCATAGACTATATCGCCGCACGATGGGGAGGCGATGACAATATAGACAACTGAAAAATGGCACTGTTCATATCTCCATACGCGCTCGTGCTGAGACTGAGGCACCTGCTTTACGACAAAGGGATAAAAAAGGTCCGCACGTCCGGCACTTTCACCATATCCATAGGCAACATCACAGTCGGAGGCACAGGCAAGACACCCCATACCGAAATGCTGATTAGGATGTTGCAGGACGACTTCCGCACAGGAGTGCTTTCACGGGGCTATAAGAGGAAAGGAAAAGGATTCGCATTCGTGACAGCCGAAGGCGGGGCGACGCTCTTCGGGGACGAGCCGGTACAGATAAAGCGCAACTTTCCGGGCACGGTAGTGGCGGTGGACAAATCCCGGCTGCACGGCATACAGATGATGGAAAACATGCAGGCCAGAGTGCGCCCCCAGGTGATAATACTCGACGATGCATTCCAGTACCGGAAACTGAGGCCATCCGTCTCCCTGCTCCTTATCGACTGGAACAGGCCCCTCAACAAGGACAGGCTGCTGCCATTCGGGCGGTTGCGAGACCTGCCGTCGAGACTGAAAGCGGCGGACTCGATCATAATAACCAAATGTCCTCCATATATAAATGAAGAAGAGAGGGAAAGCTGGATAGATTCCGCCGGATTGCGGGATTGCGGGAAAAACATCTATTTCACCACTATCGAATACGGGACCCCGCAAGCCGTATTCCCCGAAGGAGACAAACGTTATGCATACTCGCCACGGGCCATACTGTTTTCAGGCATAGCGAACAACAGTTCCATGAAGCAATATGTGGCAGAATCGTACAGGATACTTAAAACCCTGGATTTCCCGGATCATCACAAATATTCGGCATCCGATGTACGCAGCATATATTCGGCATCAAAGGCAAACCCTACCGCCCTCGTGCTTACAACGGAAAAGGATGCCCAGCGCATAATGGAACGCAAAGACATCCCCGATACCCTGAAAAGCAAACTGTTCTACCTCCCGATAAAGGTACGCTTCATCGACCCCGCACAGGAAAAGTCATTCAGAAACATGTTAATCTGCAAAATCACCCCATTTGATAATATGCAGTAACAGGCACGGGCGGTAAATCCCTCCGGTGAAATGCTGTTCACTTTCGAATGTCCACCGGACATTCTCATAGACCGTTCACGACCCGTTCACGAGGCCACGGGCGGCCACGCCGCCCGTGCCTGTTATTGCATACTCATATTAGGGGTGATTTTGCAGATTAACATGTTCAGAAAGACACTAATCCCGTCTTGCCCCGAGAGCGATGCTGACATAATATAGCAAAGTCGCTATCGACCCTATTGCATCTATCACGTATGTATAGGCAGCCCAGCGCAATGCATCCACAGCCTTGCCGTATGTCGTCACATCGGTCACGCCGGTATTGCTGAGCCATGCCACCGCCCTCCGGCTTGCATTGATCTCCACAGGGAGGGTTACCACGCTGAACAGGGTGGTAAGCGCGAAAAGCGCTATGCCGAACCAAAGCAGGTTGGGGAATATATTTATAAGGAGAATGCCGAAGATCAGCACCCACGGGACTATCCTCGAAGAAAAGCTCACGACCGGCACAAGCGCGGAACGGAGCCTGAGCGGGGCATAACCTGTCGCGTGCTGGACCGCATGTCCG
The DNA here is from genome assembly GCA_017694935.1 of Candidatus Merdivivens pullistercoris. GTDB lineage: Bacteria > Bacteroidota > Bacteroidia > Bacteroidales > UBA932 > Merdivivens > Merdivivens pullistercoris. The sequence goes on along the minus strand of JADIME010000089.1, from coordinate 1,920 downwards.
CACTCATGCGCGGCGACGGCGGCAGCGGCTACCGAACAACTGTTGTAGACTCCCTCGCTCAACGCGACACGCTTCGAACGCGGGTCATAATGGTCGGTAAGCATCCCACGGGTCGCCACCACTTCCACATCATATATGCCGTTGTCATAAAGCATCTTCCTTGCAATGTCGGCTCCTGTCATGCCGTCGCCCACGGGAATCTTGGAATACCTGTTAAAACGGTTCTGCAACTGCCATTGCACTATCATTCCCAACACGGCGATTATCCCGGCAATGATATAGATAGACATAAAATTCACCATAAAAACACAAATTAAATCGTTATTATTATTTTTACTTCCCTTTTGGGCCTGTCCCAAGACTTATGTCTCGAAACACGGGTTTGGGAGACTATCAAAATCCGTACCTTACCCGAGCATTCCCAATACCGAGTCTATTATCTTCCTGTCATTCGCAAGCCGGGGAACTTTGTTCTGCCCCCCTTTCTTCCCTGCCGATTCCATCCATTTGAGGAAGGTGCCTTTCGGCACTATGACAAGCCTGAGCCGGGACATGGTATGAGTGTGTGTCCTCTTTGCCTCATAATCGGAATTGAGTCTTTGCAGGCATTCGTCCAGTTCCCGGGCAAAAGCCTCGGGGTCAGGCTCCTTGTCCATGAATTCCACCAGCCATTGGTGAGCGCCCGTGGAAGCCTCGGGGTTTTCCTCATTGAAAAATACCGGAGCCGCAGTATAGTCCCTGACCCTTACTCCGAAAATCTTGCTCGTCTCCTGTATCGCCCTGTCGGCGTTGCCTATCATCAATTCTTCCCCGAAAGCATTGATAAACAATTTGGTACGCCCTGTAATCACTATCTTTGGAGGTTTCAATGAAACGAACCTGACACAGTCTCCTATCAGATAACGCCACAATCCCGCATTTGTCGATATCACCATTGCATAATCCACCCCTGTCTTCACGGTATCGACTGTTTCGAAATCCACGTATTTCCCCGCCGACTGTTCCCCCGCACGCATTAACGCAGCATCGCCCACGGCCTCTTCCAAACGGTCCATCGGGATGAACTCATAAAACACCCCATTGTTAAGCGTCAGCAACATGCCGGGATCGGAAAGATCGTCCTGAAAGGCGAAATACCCTTCGGAAGCATTATAATTTTCAAGGTAATGCATCCTGTCCGACGGGACAAGCCTTTCAAAAGTCTCCCTGTACGGCCCGAATCCCGTGCCTCCGTGCATGAACAGCTCCATGTTCGGCCACAGGTGGCATAAATCGGGGACATTGTTGAACTCCAGCAGTTTTTCAATCATCAGCAGGTTCCACGCAGGCACTCCGGCTATGGACACCACATTGCTGTTACGGTAAACCCTGTTTATCTCGGCTATCTTTTCATCAAAATCCGCTATCAGGGCAATGTCCCGGCGCGGTATCCTGAACAATCCGGCCGCTTTCGGGGCATTCTGTGTCAAAACACCCGAAAGGTCCCCGGCCCATATCCCCGTACCGGAGTCTTTTACAATCGTGCCCGCTATCGTCAGCGATTTCCCGAGGAAAAGACGGCTTTTATGGTTAGAGTGCAGGTACGAAGCCAGCATCATTTTAAAACCGCGAAGATGGCAGCCGTGGAGATTTTCCTGTGTAACAGGGATATATTTGCTTTTGGACGAGCTCGTTCCGGAAGACTTCGCGAAGAAACGGCACTTGCTGCCCCAGAGCATGTAATCCTCCCCCTGCAAAAGCCTTTTTATATAAGGTTCCAAAGCATCATAATCATGCAAAGGCACGTTTTTCCTGAATTCGTCCACACCGCGTATCGCATCGAAACGGTAAGTCTTCCCGAAAAGCGTGTCCTTCCCGCCTTCCATGATTTCCTTGAGGACGGCAGCCTGCGCTTCGTGGGGCTTGGGATACAGTTTAAAG
>JADIME010000088.1 GCA_017694935.1 Candidatus Merdivivens pullistercoris | reverse complement strand
GGCAGGTCTCTCCACAAGCGATGCCCAAAAGTCCAGCGATATGTTTGCAAAGTGTCGCTATATGGATGAACTGACCGGAAACCGTGGTGTGATTTTCGCCACTGGCACCCCCGTATCGAACAGCATGACCGTGCGCCCGTAAGGGGCTGTAATAATCTTACCTTGAGCAAGTAATAGGGCAAGGTATCAAAGCGGAATAATCCGCACCCTATCGTCACCCGACTTATCCAAAAGGGGAAACCCGATGGGGAGTGTAGCATGTCGGAGGGCACGAAACACGGAAACTTCCAAAGTGTTTGCGTGGTAGTGGCGAAAAGTTATGAATAAGGATGAAAGCTAAACTGCCTGAATGACAGTCGGAGATTGGGCAAAATGTTGCTCCATGCGTAAGGAAGTTATACTCGCATGTACTCTGGTGGATATGAGTCGGCCATGCGTATCCACAAGATACCCAGAGTAAATCAGCCATAGGATAATGGAAAACGACGAACGTCACATCCGAAATCATAACAGGCTTATGTTATTACAGTTCTAAACGGGGATTGCCTAAGGTAAAATGCCGAAAATCGGCTATGAGTGCTATGAGAAAAGTGACTCTGAATATTTACTATGGCAACAGAGTCTCCGTAGTAGTCCGAGGACGGGAAAGCCGTCCACATGGCGAAGGGAGACAGTCTTTCTTCAATACAAATAATAAGGAAAGGTGCGTGAGGCATTATGAGAAGTCCCGAAAATGTATTGAAAAGTTTAAGTGAAAAAGCAAAAAACAAAGAGTACAGGTACGAGAGATTATACCGTAACCTGTACAACCCAGAGTTCTATCTGCTTGCATACCAGAATATTGCGACCTCTCAGGGGAGCATGACGGCAGGTGCAGACGGATTCACTCTTGACGGTATGAGCATGGAGCGCATTGAAAAGCTCATTCAGAAGCTGAGAGACCACTCATACCAGCCGAACCCTGCAAGGCGTGTTTATATTGCGAAGAAAAACAGCAGTAAAAAGCGCCCATTGGGGATTCCGTCAACGGACGATAAACTGTTACAGGAAGTTGTCCGTATGATACTTGAAGCAATCTATGAGCCGACATTCTCTGATAATTCACATGGTTTCAGACCGAAAAGAAGTTGCCACACAGCGTTAAAAGAAATCGTAACGCTGTTCACTGGTGCAAAGTGGATAATCGAAGGAGACATTAAGGCTTGTTTTGACAGCTTCGACCACCATATCACAATACAGCTTTTGAGAAAGCGCATAAAAGATGAAGCGTTCATATCGCTGATGTGGAAGTTTCTAAGGGCAGGATATATGGAACAGTGGACATACCATGAAACGTACTCCGGCAGTCCACAAGGCTCCGGTGTCAGTCCGATACTTGCCAACATCTATCTGAATGAACTTGATGAGTTCATGGCAAGGATGAAAAAGAGTTTTGACAAAGGCGATACAAGAAGCCGTAAAGTCCACAAAGACCATGATAAGGTACGCTGGGCTTATCGGAAAGCGCAGAAAAATCTGGAAATAGAGCGCACAGAAGCAAACCTAGCAGCATTTAAAGAAGCAAGGAAAGTGATGTTGTCCACACCACATTTAGACGAGATGGATGAGAATTACAAAAGACTTCAATACAACCGTTACGCTGACGATTTCCTGATTTCAATAACAGGTTCAAAGCAGGATGCTGAAAATATCAAGGAACAGGTAAAGATATTTCTAAAAGACAAGCTAAATCTCACAATGTCGGAGGAGAAAACTCACGTTACCCATTCCTCTGAAAAGGTGCGGTATCTTGGATACGACATAAGAATATCAAGAAGTCAGGACACAAAGCGGACGAAAAAAGGTCTGCAACGGGTGTGGTATGGAAAAGTGCAGTTATATATGCCGAAAGAAAAATGGATTGCGAAACTGCACGAATACGGTGCGTTTAAAATCAAAAAAGACGAAAACGGCAAAGAGATTTGGAAGCCACTCCACAGAGGGGCGCTTATGCCATTAGACGATGTGGCAATCATCAGTAAATATAATTCTGAAATCAGAGGATTGTACAATTATTACAGGTTAGCAATCAATGTATGCAATCTGGGGAAATTTCATTCTATCATGCGTGGAAGCTGTTTAAAGACGTTGGCGGCAAAATATAATTCTTCTGTTATGAAGATGTATAAGAAATACCGTAGCGTAAAGGGCGACTTTGGCGCAGATTACAAAACCAAGAGTGGAACAAAGCGGTGTGAGTTTTACAATGAAGGATTTAGGCGTAATAACAATATCGCACCTGAATTTGTAGACATTATGCCGAAATACAGAGGGCAGATAAAACCGAATAGTCTTGCAGGACGTTTAAAAAGCGGACAATGCGAGATGTGCGGAGCAAACCCCGTGAAAGTGTATATGCACCATGTAAAGCGCTTAAAAGATTTGAACGCTGATAATGAATTTGATGAACTGATGTTACTGAAAAGGCGGAAGTCATTGGCTCTCTGCCCGAAATGCTACGAAGAAGCAAAGACAAAATCACTTAAACTATGAAAGATGGCGAGCCGTGTACATCGAGAGGTGTAAGCACGGTTCTGGAGGGGGTTACGCCAAGACCACGGACGAAAGGAAGTATGGCGTGGCGTTTCCTACCTTATGAACTTTATACCATGCAGCGCTATCTGCAGTATGGAACATTGGCGGAGAGAAACTTACAGCATTTTGACGCATGGGCGTCCACTTTTGGGGAGACTGTGACTGCTCTGGAGATTGCACCGGAGGGGAACGGCTACCGGCTGAAAACACGGTTTGCCCGGTTTTACAACCTGCCGGAACTTATGCAGATGTTCCGGGAAGTTCTGCATAAGTTCCGGCAGGTTGTAAAAC
>JADIME010000087.1 GCA_017694935.1 Candidatus Merdivivens pullistercoris | reverse complement strand
GACTTGCGGTAATCCTTGACGGTCTCCACAGACTTGTTCATGAGCGCCGCCGTCTGCCTGACATCCAGACCGTTCACGGCATAGTTCATCACTAATCTTTCTTTTTCGGTCAATATGTAGCCGGAATATTTCTCCCATTGCCCGAGGCTGGAGTTGAATATCCACTTTTTATTCAACCTGACATTTTCGATTACAAGATCATCCCCTTGCCTGTTGATATGCGGGAAAAGCATGCATAGCAAGATTTCTTCGTCAGGACCGCTTCCGAGCATGATTACCTGATTGTTTACCTTAACATAAAATCATCCTTTATCCGTATGCTGTAATTGAACGAAGCCACGTAATCCGACTTGTTTTCATCTTCCAACCGCGAAAAAAAACCGGCTGTTTCCACAAATATCTTACGTAAAAAGCCGCTCTCTTCCGGCTTGCATATCCTGAACAGCAAATCCAGCCCCTCGGATTTCAGGTCATCAGCCGTGTACTCCCCGATGAAATAAGGATTTCCCGTTGCATACAATATTTCCTTGTTTTTCCAATCCAGTATGTAAAACGGAAAAATCAGAACGCGGGAAAACGCACTCAACAGATTAACGATTGAAAATTTTTGTAAGGAATCCATGACTAATCGCAATTATTTGCAGCAAATATAGTAAAAAACCCTCTTTTGGGGGTTGACAAGGAAAATCTTATAAAATATTTTTGCATCCGAATCATGATTCATTGAAATAATGATAATAAGTGAAACGGAATAAAAATTATATATCATGAAAAGATCATTCAAAATCATCGCTGTCTGCATTGCAGCAATTTTATCAGGAATAAACATGTCCTATGCTCAGGACGGACACAGATTCCTGTATGGCAAACCGGGTTACGCAGGAAATATATCTTTCGCAATAGGAAAGGATTTCATACAGGGAGCGACAGTGGATTTGCTCACTTCACATGGCTACAGCTTCGGCAACGGACTGTATTTGGGCATGGGTACCGGGCTTTCAGTAATTATAGATGGCGATGGTGTTTTTCCGGCAATACCGATATTCGCAGATATGAAATACAGTTTCTTGGACAGGAAAGTAAGCCCCTATGTAGCATTAAAGGCAGGTGTCAGCATGGATACTGGATACGATTATCTTCCTATTTGTCTGTATCTTGCCCCGTCAGTAGGTATAGACATAGGGCGATTCTCGATAAGTGTCAATTATGTATATGAAAGGAACACCGCAAGGGTCGTAGAGAGTGGTGACTTGGTTTCACTGACTGCGAAAATCTTCGACAAATTGCAGTTTGGGGTCACTTACAATTTCTAAACGGTTTAAAAAACAACAAAAGCCGGTGTGCCTGCCGCAAGTCAGGCACACCGGTTCTGTTTTATCATGGCGATTTCAGGCCACACCCCGACTTAACTTCCATTAATACAATTTATTGACAATCATATCCATACACATTACCCTAGAAAAAATCAGCGTGACATAGAGGGGGTTCCGAACACCCTGTAAGCCACGCTGAAAAATTAATATTTTAGACATAAACTATTGATTATCATTAGATTGCACCACTTTAAACCTAAGTCGAAGTGTGGCCTGAACTTACAAGAAACTTACAAGAAAAGCGGGCACGGGGGGAGCTGTTTGGATTTTCATTCAAAACTTCCTAATTTTGGGTGCTGTAAAAACATTTTTCCGATGAGAATAGTCATTGCAGGAGCCGGCGAGGTCGGCAGCCATTTGGCGAAAATGCTTAGTTCGAGTTCCGAATCTAACAACATAACCGTGCTTGACAGCAACCCCGAAAGGCTTGAAGCCCTGGCGGGAACCACCGATGTGCTGACTGTTGAAGGCCAGCCGTCGTCGATTGAAAAACTTAAAGAGGCCGGAGCCGGGAAGGCAGACCTCTTCATCGCGGTAAGTCCGGCGGCATTGCAGGATGTGAACATAGTCAGCGCCCTGCTTGCCAAGAACCTCGGAGCGAAAAAAGTCGCGGCGAGAATCAACAACGACGAATACATGAAAGCGGAAAACAGGCTGCTATTCACCTCGTTGGGCATAGACCTGCTGTTCTACCCGGAAAAGGTGGCTGCCGAGGAAATATATGAGTTGCTGAAACACTCGGCCTCGACGGAGTTCATGGACTTCGCACAGGGCAAGCTGCAGATGATAGTATTCAAATTGGACGACGGGGCATCGCTGATAGGCAAGCGCCCGTCGGATTTTGCCGGGAAATACGATCCGCTGCCGTTCAAGGTCGTGGCGATATCGCGAGGAGGGGAGACAATCATCCCGCACACTGACACCAAGCTGAAGATGAACGACCTGCTGTTCATGATAACGAAAAAGCAAGGCGTGGACGAACTGATGCATTTCTTCGGAAAGCCCAATATAAAGATAACAAGCCTGATGATCCTCGGGGGAGGAAAAATCGGAGAATTCGTGGCCGCAAGCTCCTCAAGATACACCACGGACATAAAACTGATAGAACTGAAAAAGGAACGCTGTACGGAGTTGTCCGAAAAACTGAACGGGGTGCTGATAGTGAACGGGGACGGGCGCAACTCGGACTTCCTGATAGACGAGGGAATAAAGAACTACGACGCCTTCGTGGCGGTAACGAGCAACACCGAGACCAACATACTGGCATGCATGATAGCAAAGCGTTTCGGCGTGGCCAAGACAATCGCGGAAGTGGAAAACATCGAATATATCCAACTGGCGAAAAACATGGGAGTCGATGCTGTAATAAACAAAAAGCTCATCACCGCCGGGCGTATTTTTAAACTGACACTGAGCAGCAAGGTCAGGAACGTCAAGTACCTGAGCGGGACGGAGGCCGAAGTCATCGAATACATAGTAAACCCTGAATCGAAGATTACTGCCGCGCCTCTGAAAGAACTCGGTTTTCCCAAGGATGCCATCATAGGCGGTGTCATCAGGGGGAAGGAAAGCATCATCGCCGTCGGGGACACGCAGATCATGCCATACGACAAGGTCGCCGTATTCGCCCTGCCCCATGCTGTAAAGGAAGTGGACAAATTCTTCAACTAAAAGCAAGATGGCAAGTTATCTGCAAGCGGAACACCTCAGCAAATCATACGGGCCGAAGGTCCTGTTCGACGATATCGGCTTCAACATCAACGAGGGAGACAAGATGGCCCTTATCGGCCCCAACGGCTGCGGGAAAAGTTCCTTGCTGAAAATCCTTGCAGGCGTGGAAAAATCCGACTCGGGAGGGAAAATCACCTTCCTGAAAAATATCCGCATAGCCTTTCTCCCTCAGGAATGCACATTCGATCCGGACAAGTCCCTGATTCAGGAACTGATGCTCAAAGCCGAAGAAAAATTCGGCTGGACAGACAACGAGCATCGCTGGGAATACGAAAGAAGACTTAAAGAAATCCTTACCGCATTCAGGCTCACCGACATGGAAAAACCGACAGGACTGCTTTCCGGAGGCGAGACGAAGAGGGCTGCCATAGCTTCCCTTCTCGCCGGAGAACCGGACTTCCTGATACTCGACGAGCCTACAAACCACCTTGACATAGAAGCCATCGAAACTTTGGAGGCGAGGCTCTCACGTTCAAAAGCCACGGTGCTGATGGTCACGCACGACCGTTATTTTCTGGACAGGGTATGCAACACCATACTTGAACTCGACGGCGGTTCCCTCTACCTGTACAGGGGCAATTATGAACAGTATCTGGAAAAACGCGAAGAACGTCTCAACAACTTCAGGGCCGAGACCGACAAGGCCCGCAACATATTCAGGCGCGAACTCGAATGGATGAGGAGCACCCCTCAGGCAAGGACGGGCAAGGCAAGGTACAGGATAAACGCGTTTTACGACTTGAAAGAGCGGGCCAGCGCCACCGTATGCGACAAGGCCGTGGACATGGAAGGTCTGGAAAGTTCAAGGCTCGGCACTAAAATCTTCAACTGCAAAGGGGTATCCTTCGGCTACGAAGGCAAGATGCTCATCGACGGCTTCACCTACAACTTCCACCGCTACGAAAAAGTAGGCATAGTAGGAGCGAATGGGGCGGGAAAAAGCACTTTCCTCAACCTGCTTACCGGAAAACTCTCCCCGTCTTCAGGCACCATAGAGCGCGGCGAATCCCTGAAAATAGGCTACTATACCCAGGGAGGCATAAAGGAAGCCGGATTCGACATGGACAGCACGGTACTGGATACAGTCAATGACACGCGCCTGCTGAACAGGTTTCTCTTCCCGCATCACACCCTCAACTCAAAGTTAAGCACCCTGAGCGGCGGGGAACTCAGACGGCTCTACCTGCTTACCATCCTGATAAAGGCACCCAATATGCTGATTCTAGATGAGCCGACAAACGACCTCGACATAGTCACCCTGAATATCCTCGAAGAATACCTTTTGGAGTTCAAAGGCTCGCTGATCATCGTCTCCCATGACCGCCATTTTCTCGACCGCCTTGCCGACCACCTGTTTGTGTTTTGCGGAGACGGGACGATAAAGGATTTCGTCGGGAATTACAGCGAATATCGCGATTTCATAAAAGAATACGAAAAAAGCCGCGGCGGGGACGGGAAAAGCAGAGAAGACAGCGCGGCGAAAAAGGAATGGAAGGAAAACAGGGAACAGCAGCGTGAAAAACGCCGGGCGGAACAGAAAATACAGAAAGAACTCGAAACGCTCGAAAAAGAGATAGCCTCCCTTACGGACGAGAAAAATGCAATCGAAGAACGTCTGGCTTCCAATGATTGCGACATTGATGAGATAACCCGGCTTTCAGAACGTATCTCACAGATCCTTCCCCTCATAGAAGCCAAGGAAGAACGCTGGCTGGAACTGTCCTGCTGAAAAGGAATACCGCAAACAGGACGGCGAGGAGACCGCGCCCGTAGAATTTCAGTATCTTCTGCGCGACACTCTTGCCGACCGTTGCCGCCAGATCCTCGTAAGTGGCCTTGGATACTCTCTGGGCGCTTCCGAAATGTCTCAGCAATGCCTCCTCAGTCTTTTCGCCCACGCCCGGAATATCCCTGAGGCGGGATTCGATCTGCGACTTGCTGCGGCGGTTGCGATGGTGGGTTATTCCGAAACGGTGAGCCTCGTCACGGATCTGCATCATCAGTTTCAGAGCGGAAGAATTTTTATCCAAAAAGAGCGGATACGGGTCTCCCGGAACGATGATTTCCTCCAGCCTCTTGGCAAGTCCTACGACTTTCACTTTTTCCAGTATCCCCAATTCGGCCAAAGCCTCGCACGCAAAAGACAACTGTCCTTTTCCGCCGTCTATCACAATGAGGTCGGGAAGTTCCGCGCCCTCGCGCATCAGCCTCGAATACCTCCTGTTCAGCACTTCCTTCATGGAAGCGAAATCGTTCGCGCCGACTACGGTCTTGATGTTGAAATGGCGGTAATCGGCCTTGCTCGGCTTTCCGTCCCTGAATACCACGCACGAAGCCACCGGATTCGTTCCCTGGATATTGGAATTGTCGAAACATTCGATGTGGCGGGGCAGTTTTTCCATGCCCAACGCGGACCTCAGCTGTTCCATGACCTTTTCATGATATTCCTCCGGATTGGAATGCTCGTCCTGCTTCAACTGGTCGAATCTGAAAGCGGCCGCGTTTTTCCGGCTCAGTTCCAACAGCCCGGCTTTTTCACCGCGCTGGGGGACATGAATCTCGATGCCGGGCAGTTCCATGCCTACGGGCTGTGAGACAAGTATTTCCTTGGACAGTTCCCCGAAAGAGGATGCGATTTCGGCTATGAACATTTCAAGCATCTCCGCCTCGTCCTCCTCTATGTTCATCTTCATGGCAAGGTTCATGGACTGGATGATACACCCTTGACGCACACGGAGATAATTGCCATATCCCGTAAAGCCGTCGAAGATCATCGAGAATACATCCAGATCCGCTATGTCCGCGCTGACTATAAGGGATTTCCCGTAATGCTTCCTGAGAAGCTCCGCCTTTTGGCGGTAAGTCTCCGCCTCCTCGAAAGCCAGCCGCGAGGCCGCATCCTGCATCCGCCGGGTGTGCAGCCGGATCATCTCCCTTCCCCCGCCCTTCAACAGGCGGATTATCTCGGAAATGTTATCACCGTATTCTTCTTTGGATATGCCTCCGGCACATGGCGCCTTGCATTTTCCCGTATGGAAATTAAGGCATGGCCGCAAAGGCTTCTTCGCCGCATCTTCCGCCGTGAACTTGCGGCGGCAGTCCCTCAACGGATAAAGGTTTTCAAACAACTCTATCAGGCTGCGCGCATAGCCGGCGGAACTATACGGCCCGAAATATATCCCTGCCGACTTCACGAATTTCCGGGTAAGCAGCACCCTCGGGAAATCTTCATTTGTAACGCAGATCCACGGATAAGTCTTGGAATCTTTCAGGAGTATGTTGTACTTGGGCTTGTACTGCTTGATAAGGTTGTTTTCCAAAAGCAGCGCGTCCGCCTCGCTGTCCACGACGGTATGCTGCAAATCCGCTATCCGGGAAACCATCAATGCGGTCTTGCGCGTAAGCCTTTCACGCGGGACAAAGTATTGGGCGACCCTGTTTCTCAAAGACTTGGCCTTGCCCACATATATCACCTGCCCCGTTTCGTCAAGAAACCGGTAAACACCCGGGGCGTTAGGCAGCAGTCTTATTCTCTCCCTTATATCCACTTCTGTTCTTCAATGACTTGTAAATCAGGTACGCGGCCAATAACACGAATACTGCAAGGATGATGACCATTTCCGTCACATGCTGCGAAGGGTTCACCCATATCTCGTTGAAAAGGTCGTTCCTTCCCATGATTTCCACCGGGGTCCAGAATACTATTACAGTGGCTATGGCCATCCTTATGTTCGCCCCCCATGCGGCAATCTTCAACTCTTTGATGAACATGAACACGGCTCCCACCAGACAGCCCAGGCCTATCAGGAAAGTGACGGGATGCCTGTCTCCGAGAAAATTGGAGTCGTAGCAGAACATCAGGAGCAGGTAGCATGCCCACATCATCATGTTCAGTTCCATGAACGTGGTGACGGAAGTATGGCGGGTCATAGCCCGTGTCACTATTTCATCCTTTTTCTTTCCGAAAAACAGTTTCTGAAGCCATGTTATCAGATAGCAGCCCGTCTTTGCATTGAAAATATACACTGTCATGATAAGCATCCAGAATCCGAATGTGGCGGGCATTATCAGGTACTCCGGCTTAGTGACTATCTCGCCGTTCACTATTTCCGGCTGCACGCCATAACGGTTGGCATAGTACTGCAACAGGAACTCCACCCATCCTGTCCAGAACAGCAGGCCGCCGAACAGTCCAAAAAGGGTCTGCCGGGTATCCCCTTTTACGAAAACCCCGACTATTACCAAAGCCAGCCCCGCCGCGCCCAGGGCGAAAGCCGCATAGTGCAATGTCACCGGAGGAAGAAAACGTTCCATCAGGATCATGAACGCATGTCCGAGAGGCATGGCGCAAAGCACGACCAAAAACGAAACCAAGGTCTTGCCCCAATACTTTTTCGATTTTTCCATAACTATTGCTTTTTACATCTCCAACAATTCCCGTATCGTAGCCTTTACCCTGCGGGCGGTAGTGACGTCGCGCACGAATTCATTCTGCTCCGCCCCCATGAACACTTGCCCGTTCCGGAACTCCATGCCGCTTTCGACACACTCGCGGGCCGAGAAATGGAACTCCCGCGCCCCGGTTTCACGGGCAATCTCCGCGATATTCTCCTCCCGCACCCCGCAACCGGGCATGATGGATATGCGCCCGGCACTGCGGGAGACGAGCTCTTTCAACAACGGGATGCCCTGCCGTGCGGAAGGCTGCTGCCCCGAAGTCAGTATGCGCGAGCATCCGGCGGAAATGACGGCTTCCATCGCTGCAAAGGGGTCGGCTGCATGGTCGAACGCCCTGTGGAATGTCACGGGAAGTCCCCCGGAAGCGTTCATCAGACGCGACATGGCGGCTTCATCCACACTGCCGTCCGGACACAAGACACCGAAAACCAAACCGTCTACGCCTATGCGGCGGCACATCTCTATATCCCTTTCTATCTCATCCAATTCACGAGGAGCATAAAGAAAGTCGCCTCCACGGGGGCGTATGATTACATTAAGTCCGATTTTTATAGAATCCCTTGCAAGGGATATTGTCCCGTAGGACGGTGTTGTGCCGCCTTCAGGTATCGAAGCACACAACTCAACCCTGTCCGCACCCCCTTCCTCTGCAGCGATGCAGCTCTCGACGGAGTTGGCACAAATTTCTATCCTGAAACCTGTTCTTTCCATATCCATTTTCATCAATGAATACAAAAATACTATCTTTACACGAAAATCCGACTGTTTTATGGACGATTTCAGACTGAAAGTGTTCGCGAGTGCCGCGAAGAACCTCAATTTTTCCAAATGCGCCGAGCAGATGCATATATCGCAACCTGCCGTCAGTAAACATATAAACGAACTGGAAAACCATTTCGGAGTCTCGCTGTTCAAACGCGGCAACACCGGAGTGTCCCTGACAAATGCGGGGAAAATCCTCCTTGCCCATGCTGAAAAACTGATAGAGCAATACCGCGTGATGGAGTACGAAATGGGATTGCAGAAAGGCGCGGTGAAGGGCAGCCTGACCATAGGGGCCAGCACTACCATAGCGCAGTACTTCCTTCCTCCCATACTCGCAGGTTTCATGGAGAGGTTCGACGGGGTTAGCATTTCCATGAGATCAGGGAACAGTGAAAATATAGAGAAGTGGCTGTCCGAAGGAGAGATAGACATGGGATTCGTGGAAAATGCCGGAACGAAAAGCGGGCTTCATTACGAACATATCGCAGATGACGAACTGGTACTTGCCGCAAAGTCGCATGGCCGGTACTCAGGCATCGAATCCGTGGCTCTCGAATCCCTTGAATCCATCCCACTGGTCTTACGCGAAAACGGCTCCGGCACACGTGAAATCATTGAAACACATCTTGCCGGACACGGAATAGGGCTGCAGGAGCTGAATGTCGTAATAGAACTTGACAGTACCGAGGCCATAAAGTCTTTCATCGCGGAAAGCGACTGTGCAGCAATAGTTTCCGTAATAGCCATAAAGGATGAATTGCTTTCGGGAGAACTGAAAATAATCGACATCGATGACTTCGAAATGAAACGTGAATTTGCATCAGTATTCAGACAAGGGGAAATGAACGGCCTCAGGGAACGTTTCCATCTGTTTGCGAAGCATTTTTCGGCGTAGACATCTTAAAAGCTGTTTACGCAAACGCTGCCGCCCAAACACGGCAAACATTAAAGACAAGAGGCATAACCTTTGGTTATACACCATGAAAATCTGTGTTGGCTCTGTTACTGGAACCTTCCATATTTTTGTGCCTGAAAACGATTTGACAAAACAGATTCAATATTCAGACACAATGAAAGAGAACATCTCCAAAATCCTGTTCATAGTGCTGCTTGCAGCATCATTCTTCATGCCTACCGCCCTTTCCCTGATAGCCGGAATACTGATAGCCGTTACTTTGGGTGCCCCGTTCAAGAAATTCACCAAGAAAACGTCAAAATACCTGCTGCAACTGTCAGTAATCGGACTGGGGTTCGGGATGAACCTGTACTCGGCGGTGGAGACAGGCAAGGAAGGAATGCTGTTCACCATAATATCTGTCATCGGCGTAATGTGCATCGGGACGGCTCTGGGAAAAGCATTCAGACTGTCTAAAAACAATTCGTATCTCATATCGTCAGGCACGGCCATCTGCGGCGGCAGCGCGATTGCGGCCATGGCACCGATAATAGACGCCGAAGACAGCGAGACCACATTGTCCATGGCTACAGTATTCACCCTCAACGCTGTTGCATTGATAATCTTCCCGGCCATAGGGCATTGGATCGGACTTTCGCAAGAACAGTTCGGGATGTGGGCGGCAATCGCCATTCACGATACAAGCTCGGTGGTCGGTGCAGGAGCCGCATACGGAGAGGAAGCCCTCAACATAGCCACTACGGTAAAACTCACCCGTGCGCTGTGGATTATCCCGATGGCGATAGCGACTACGTTCATTTTCCGGAAGAAAGGAAAGAAGATAAGCATACCGTGGTTCATACTGATTTTCATCCTCGCCATGCTCGCAAACACTTTTCTGGACATACCTTACGCACTGTCATCGGGAATCGTCGCCTGCTCGAAGCACGCCCTCAGTGCGACTCTTTTCCTCATCGGATGCGGGATTTCCTTACAGAGCATCAAGAGCGTGGGGATAAGGCCGTTCGCCCTCGGCATAACCCTCTGGGCCGTAATATCCCTTGCCACTCTCGCGGTAGTGCTTTGGATGTAGCCGGTCCGAAAGGGGCGTTTGATATTTTAAATGATTATCCGTAACTTTATGCGTTTTATATTTTAATCGGAATGGAAATGAAAAGATTTTACCTGATCATCACCCTTGCCCTGCTCGCATCAGGCACGATACAGACAAGGGCCCAGTCGCTTAAAGACCTTCTCAACAAAGAGAGCATCGAAGACATCGTAAATACGATCACAGATCAGATGGACATCATTCCTGAAAACATCGAGGGTGAATGGGAGTACAACAGCATAGACGTAAAGTTCACCGGGGACAACGCATTGATGAATGCAGCGTCTGAAGTGGCAGTGAGCAAAATCGAGGATAAACTGACTGAATACATGCAGATAATCGGACTGAAAGAGGGCACTTTCGGGTACAGATTCAATCCCGACGGTTCATTTACCACGTCATTCCTGAAACTGGAATTGCCTGGAAAATACACTTTCTCCTCCGAGGAGGACAGCATTGAACTGGCATACGGGTCTACAGGCAAACTGAAAGGAGTAAAGATGAAGGCAACGGCCAAGGTCAATGCCACCAATCTCGAACTGCTTTTCAACGCCGACAAACTGATGGAGTTCCTCGGCAAGATTTCATCTTCGTCCGACAACCAGAAACTCGCGGCTCTGAATCAGTTAATCAGCCAATACGACGGTCTGAAGATCGGATTCGAGCTCAAACGGAAAGCAAAATAGACCTTATATTTGTTCCAATAATACGCACGTTCCACTTAACACACATCATGACAATGAGAACCCTCACGATTTGCATTCTTGCGGCCGCATTGGCCTTTTCAAACCATGATATTCACGCGCAGGCCATAAACCCTGTGCCGCAACGGATCGCCTGTGATTCCCGAAGCAGGACTCTCGACATTTCCGGAGGAATCCGCATCGCCGATGTCAAAGGAGTGTTTTCCGAAGATTTTGGCTTCATGGAAGAGAGCGGCATACGCACAAAGGTCAAAGACGGCATAAAGGTGTCCGTAAATTTCGGGCAAAAACAGTTTTCCAAATCCGGAGCAAAACCGGTTTCAGGCGCATACGTGCTGTCCATCGGCGACAAGAAAATATCCATAACGGGCTACGACGAGCGCGGTGCGTTCTACGGGATACAGACTCTGAGACAGTTGGTGGAAAATGCACAAGAGCCGGGAAAACTGCCCTGCATGACGGTACAGGACTGGCCTGATCTGCCCAACAGGGGAGTTGTCGAAGGGTTTTACGGAACACCGTGGTCACACGAAACGAGACTGTCTCTCATAGATTTTTACGGAAAATTCAAAATGAACACATACGTGTACGGGCCTAAGGACGACCCGTATCACAGCAGTCCGGACTGGAGGCTGCCGTACCCCGAGGACGAAGCGGAAAACATCACGGAACTCATCCGTGCCTGCAAGCGCAACCGTATCGATTTCGTCTGGGCCATCCATCCGGGACAGGACATCAAATGGAACGAGGAGGACTATGCAAATCTTCTGGGAAAATTCAATATGATGTACGATCTGGGGGTAAGGAATTTCGCGATATTCTTCGATGACATATCGGGAGAGGGGACCAATCCGGTAAAACAGGCCGGACTTCTCAACCGCCTTACTGAGGATTTCGTAAAGGTCAAAGGAGATGTTTCCCCGCTTACCGTATGCCCCACCGATTATTCAAGGTTGTGGGCGAATCCGGGACCTAAAGGCAACCTCGCCATATACGGAGAAATGCTGGACAGCACCATAAAAGTATTCTGGACAGGAGATTATGTTTGCAGCGACCTTACAAGGGAGACACTGGAATGGGTAGGTTCGAGAATCAAGCGCCCGGCCTACTACTGGTGGAACTATCCCGTAACCGATTATGTGCGCAACATCATATTGCAAGGGCCTGTCTACGGGCTGGACACGACCCTCACCAGTGAAAACCTTTGCGGCCTGCTGAGCAACCCCATGGAACACGGGGAAGCCTCGAAGCTTGCCCTCTACGGAGTGGCAGACTATACATGGAACATCTCCGCATACGAACCTTTGGAAAACTGGGAACGCGGCCTGCGCGAACTCGTGCCGCAGGCATACGAAGCGTACCGCACATTCGCCATCCACTCCTGTGACACGGAAACCGGATACCGCCGCCACGAATCATGGGAAACCGAGACCTTCGGACTTGACCAATGGACACGCGCCGGTGCCGATACGCTCTACTGCGAGTTTGAAAAGATAGAAAAAACCCCGTCGGAACTTGAAAAGGGCTGCACCAACCTCGCACTTTTAGACGAACTGCGCCCGTGGCTAAAGGAATTCGGCAAGCTCGGCTCGCGGGGAAAACATGCCCTCGAACTCATGGAACTTTATCACGGGGGCATCACAGACACTGCACGATTCTGGGAAAAATACTCATCCAATATGATGAGTGCCGAAGACAGGGAGGCATACAATGCCCACAAATCCGGAACGATGAAACTACAGCCGTTTTACGAAAACGCCATGGCCGACATGGGGTTCCGTTTTCTTGCCTCTCTTTCGGGAGAAACCCCGAAAGAATACAAGGGCATCGGCTCGTTCGCAAACAGCGGCGGCATGACGGCAGGACTGATGTTCGACGGAGACCCGGCAACACACTACACATCCGGGGTCTCGCAGAAAGAAGGCTCATGGATAGGGGCGGATTTAAGGACTGTCAGAGATGTTTACAGGATTACCATACTCCAAGGGCGCAACTCCACTGACGATACGGACTATTTTGAAAGTGCCGTACTGGAGACCTCGACAGACGGCGAGAACTGGATTGCCCTTACGGGAGAACTGGAAAAACAGTATGAGATAACGTGGTCCGCCATGCCGGACGGAAAACCTGTAAAGGCAAGGTATGTAAGGCTGAGAAGACTTGACTCGGAAAAAAGAAGCTATGCGGCAATACGCTCGTTCGAAATCTCCACTGGCGACAGTGTGCGCTTCAGCACGGCAGCCTCCAGTGTAGAGGTCGTAGATACGTCTGGCGGCAGCGATGCGGCAAAGGCCTTTGACAGCCGTATATCCACATCGTACAATCTGAACGGGGAGATATCCATAGATATCCCGTCAGGGATCGGGGAATACATATTCCTGTTAAGTTCCGTCCCCGGCACTTGCGGACAGGATACGTATTCACACACCGCTTCTGCAGCACATCAGGGTCCGTTCCTGAAGATTGCGCAGCTGGACTCCGACGGCTTGACTGTCGAAGAGACGTGCGCAGACAGTCCGTATTTTGTAATAAAACTGAATGACGAGGCTACGGTGTTGAAACTGACAGGCCATGCCGGAATCGTGGAAATCGTGGGAAGGTGAGTTCGGGCGGCACCTCCACTGCTACAAACCTCTTGTACTCCAATTGCATATTAATATCAACATAATATGGGAAAAGTTATTCGCAAAATCGGACTCGTGGCACATGATGCCATGAAGAAAGACATGATCGAGTGGGTGCTTTGGAACTCAGAACACCTGATAGGGCACAAGTTTTATTGCACCGGTACTACCGGAACCCTGATTAAAGAAGCATTGGAAGAGAAACATCCTGAAATCAGATGGGATATTACCATCCTCAAGTCGGGTCCCCTTGGTGGAGACCAACAGATCGGGTCACGCATAGTGGAGGGCAAGATCGACTATTTGTTCTTCTTTACAGACCCTATGACCCTGCAACCGCATGATACGGATGTCAAGGCACTGACCAGGCTTGCAGGAGTAGAAAACATAATATTCTGTTGCAACCGATCTACGGCAGACCACATAATTACCAGCCCTCTCTTTACCGATGCCACCTACGAACGTATTCATCCTGACTATACCAATTACACAAAACGTTTTGACAACAATAATATAGTTTCGGACGCACTGCAAAAAGTGATGAAGAAGACGGACTCCGCTTCAGATTAAGTCTCGACTAATTCAGATTAAGAAGCTATAGCACCCTTACATCGCCACCAGCACCACGGCGTAGGCCGCGCAGCCCTCTCCACGGCCTACAAAGCCAAGCCGTTCGGTTGTCGTGGCCTTGACGGACACATCTTCGACACCTACACTCATGACAGAAGCAAGCGTCTCCCGCATTTTCATGATATATGCAGAGAGCTTGGGAGCCTGCAAAGCGATGACGATGTCTGCATTCACCACCCTGTAACCCTTACCTCTTACGATATCCACAGTACGCGAGAGCAATATCTTGCTGTCGATACCCTTGAACTCATCGGAACTGTCCGGGAAATGTTTTCCTATGTCACCGGCAGCAACCGCGCCGAGCAACGCATCGCACAAGGCGTGTATAGCCACATCACCGTCGGAATGCGCCACACAGCCGAAAGGAGAGTCTATCCCGACCCCTCCGAGCACCAACGGCAGCCCGGGAGCAAGGGCATGCACATCGTATCCGTTGCCTATTCTGAAATTTATCATAAAACACAACTTCTTGGAAGCTGTTTAAAATTTTTTCTCAGAACATTTGAGACATGCTTTCGTGCAGATTTTTGTCGTTTTTTGAGGAGAATAGCATCGCTATTGTGTGATAAAAACGGCAGAAAGATGCCGGAATGGTGTCACAAAGAACTTTTGAAAAAATTTTAAACAACTTCTAAACATCATCAGGATGCAAAGAAAACAATTTTCGGCAAAATATTATTATTCAAAGACTGCTTATTTTTTCAGAACATTTGAGACATGCTGTCGTGCAGATTTTTATCGTTTTTTGAGTAGAATAGCATGCGCAGGAATAATTATTGTCATAATCCCACCTGCTTCTGCTGCTCGGCATTATAGCGGTCGCCTGTCACGGGGATGAATACTATCCACGGCTCCTTTTGCAAGAGCCAGCCGAGCGCAAGCTGCGCAGCGGTCATGCCCCGTCATGCATCAAGTATTCATTCTATCTTTCGTTACAGCCTGACGGTCCTGCTTTCTCCCCAGTTGATTCCGGGGCATCTGTCGGCATTCCAAAGGCATTCCCTCGCTGTAAGAAGACCTTGTTGTGTATCAATCACTACCACTATGAACGAAAGCAAGGTTTCATCACCGGAAGAATACTCCCCTTTCATGGGAGAATCCACTCTGAAAACAGGAAGTTCCACAGTACCGTCCACCCCCTTCCATGTGTAAAACTCATTGTAATTGCAATCTCCGTGGAAATAAGCCTTTATTTCGGGGTGCAAAAAGAAAAACCTCTCGAGAGACCGCCAGTTATTCTTGGGCATGAAATCCGGATATTTTACCGAACAAATGTCTGTAAGGAGATTCTGAAATCCGTCCCGCTCATTTATTCCGTGTCCCGGCCACGGATTTGTGAAGTGCTTTGCTTCCGCCTCAGGGGGATCATGTGTAAAAACAAGCGTAGGGAAACCGTCTGCACTTCCGTCTTCCTGCCTGCCGGCAACTTCGTCATACCACTTGCGCATTGCGGAATCCGGCCACATACCCATGAAAACGAAACGGATACTGTCCATAGTAAAACAATAATGCGTTTTGTCCTCGGAATAATCGAAATCCTCCGGAACAAGGAGAGTATCCGGGCGCATCATCAGATTGTAAATGCCAGCGGCACTTGCCGGATCACGTCCGGGCTCCATCCTCTTCGTATAACCTATCGCATTGGATATGTCATGGTTCCCGGGTACCAAATAAAGCGGGCAGCGGTACCCGCCAAGTCCCACCGTGACATTGTTGCCTTCACCGGCATCATCAGCGTTTCTCCCGGCTTGTACCATGCCGTCCGGAGCAAGTACGGACCAGTCACGGCAAAACTGCTCCCATGACTCCGCCGCCGTCTGGACTCCGTCTTCCATCCTGTTGGCTATGTCTCCCGTACATATCACAAAATCCGGATGTCCGAAAACTTCCCCTCCGCTTACTCCCCCGTCTTCAGGAAGACGCGTATCTTCAAGCATGAGGAAAGCGGCCAGCATCGCACGGCTCACAGAATCGGCGGTCACGACACTGCCGCGAAACTCGCGTTCAAGCCCATAATGCACGTCCGAACAATATATAAAACGTATTTTCCCGTCTTCTGCCCGCGACAGGCATAAAGACAGGAAAATACCGACTATGAAAAGAATTGATTTTCTTACCATTCTATTTTTTCATCATTAATCTTTCCGGCACCTTCGTTAGTCCGGCCTTCGGTTGCATCCATTATGTACCAGTCGCCCGTGCCGTCTGTCTCGCGGGCAAAAGAACCGAGATCCTTGCTGTCGTACTTGCCGTCATCTTCACCCCAGGTTTCCCCGAGTGCCACGCTCAGGTTCTTGAACACATCAAGAGAAGTCCCGTCCGGTGCAAAAAGCTCTATTTTAACGGATTTGTCTGCGGAAAGCCCGAATTCGAAGATAAGGTCATGGTCTCCGTCTGCCTTCTCCGACCATACTGTCAGAAAACCGCCGGCCGGGACTACCGTGCCTTCGGGTGCGGTAAAGGTGTCTTCATCGTCTTTTGTGAAATACATGCCCGCTATGTCCACATCTTCGTCTGAAAGGTTGTAAAGCTCTATGAATTTGTCATTCCCGTTGAGTTCATTCAATCTTATCGCCTCGTAGCCGGCAGGTATTCCCGGATCAGCACCAGGATCGTCGCCGCCCCCGTTGCTTTCACCCGGAGTGGGATCTTTTACTGTCTGCCAATTGTCCGAACCGTCTGGAATGCGTGCGTAAGAAGACCCGTCTTCCATTTCCGGATATTCGACAGTATCCACGATATTGCCTTCAGCATCAAGTACCGTGACCACGTCCCCGCTACCGCCAAGACCGAATGTAAATGTCTCGTCCTTGAAAAAGACCATGATTGCTCCTGCTTCTATCGACGTTCCCTCAGGAACAGTGTATTCTTCTTCGGCGCCCTTGTCATCCTGAAGTTTAAAACCGCTTATATCCACGGAGCTGGAAGAAGGGTTGTAAAGCTCTATGAAATCGGTCTGTTCACCGTCTATAGTAGCCCCCTGCACTTCATTGATCAACACCGGAGAATCGGACAATCCCGGCTCATCAGGCTGTTCCGGCTCATCAGGAATATCATCCGGAGTACCGCTGTTGCTGCGTCCCTTGGTTCCTCCCTCCACTATCTCCCATGATGAACCTCCGTCTTCAATTCTCGAATATGTGAAACCGTCTTCCATCGCAGGGACAATTACTTCATCTATTTTAGCATAAGCCTCATCAAGCAAGACAATCGCATCCCCGCTGCCGGATATGCCGAACTCGAAAGTTCCCTCTTCAAGAACAAGAAAACCTTTGGCCTCTATACTGCTTCCCGAGGGAAAAGCATATTCCTCGTCAGTCCCCTTATTGTCTTGTACATGATAGCCTGAAAGGTCTATTGCGGCATCGGTGGCATTGTAAAGTTCAATCCAATCAGTACCGCCGGAACAAACTTCGTTCACAAACAATCCCTGTACATCCGACGGCTCGGTTCCGGGTTCTGTGTCATCCTTACAACCCGTAACAAAGGCCGCTCCCGCTATGAGAGCGACTGAAAAAAACAACTTTGAATACTTCATATTGATATTTATAAACATTTATAATCGACATTAAACGGTTTAAAACGGCTTTGGAATCGTCAGAACGATACCATTACTCTCAATTGCAATATGTGGAAATCTATCCCGCCCGGACGCGCCTGGCTCAGAGGCATGCTGCCGGCCGTAATCTGACCCTTGGAATCCGCATATTTGTCATTGTCCATGAATACATAGTTGAGACCGACAAGTATGTTCGTGACAGGATACCAGTTGAGACATGCACTGTATGCATACGCCATACCGCCCGTTATAGGAGATGTAACATCATGAAAATCATTTAGATTCAAATGGCTTACCCTCGCTGTCAATTCAAGACTTCCGCCTTTCTTGCGGGCATTCACCCCTCCGAATTCGGCATCCTCCTGCACATAACGCCGTTGCTCTCCTATAATCATCCATGAAGCGGTAGCGTACCAACCCATGAATTCCGCGTTTTTCAAGGGTTCATGTACGTCTCCCACTTTTTTATAACGGCTCAGATCAGTAAAAAGATACTCACCGTATGCAAGAAACTTGTTCCAGCGGAATGCTATCTCGGCTCCGTATGTCGTATAGTGGTTCACATTGCCTACTTCTGCTTGCACGAACCGCCTGCGGTCAGTACGGCTTTCAGGGAAAGTCCTGAACAAAGCTATCCTGTCCTCCTGCCCTCCGGCATCGGGAGTGCGGTAACTTGCATAACCACCTATATGCAATGTCATATCGTCATTATTTATTATAGGTACTGCTATCCTTCCCGTAAAACCGTAGCCGTCGCTCCCTCTGTTGCGTTCCTTCTGGATAATATCCACCTGCTGCCCGAAGACTCCTCCGGAAATCCACCAGTATTTGCCCCACCATGTCGCAGCGATTCCCAACCGGCGTCCCCCGGCAAGGGCTTCAACGGGCATGGGCCTTTCATTGGCCATTATATAGCGGGAACTCGTCACCCTTTCCATGCTCATCGGTTCTTTAAAATGCCCAGCCTGTACGGACAGATGATCATTGAATTTGTAACCGAGATACATATCCTTCAATTCCACTTCATTATAGGCGAAATCCACATCGAACTCCGCAAACCATTTTCCGTAAAGTTCGGCTTTGAGCGCAAGCCTTGCCCTGCGGATGCTCACTCCGTTATTAAACCGGAATATCCCGTCATCCTCCTCGAGGTCCTTGTTTATTTTGGAAGTAAGGCCTTCGACCGATTGCGTGGGGATATAAATCGAAGCGTCGGTGTAGATACGATTGTCGAACCATAGCCTGAATTTGCCGTCCTTGGTAGCGATATTGAATTTTCCATCTTTAAGAAATACTCTGGCATTCAACTCTTTACCATTCCATATCTCTTTCTCTTTTTTACTCTCAGGCGTTCCATCATTAGCTGAAA
>JADIME010000009.1 GCA_017694935.1 Candidatus Merdivivens pullistercoris | reverse complement strand
GGGCGGAACATGCCTGCAAGCCTGACGGCTTGCATGGCCGAGGCGTGAACCGTATTTCTGCCGTAGGCAAATATCGCAGAAGCCGACAGTGGCATGGCATGCCTCGCAAGGAGGGAACGGGCGCCCGCCCGGTCTGTACCGGGGAGGGGGGGGGGGGAAAAAGTGCTACGATTTCGCGACAAATCGGTCCACTTTCCCCCCCAAGAATACGACATTGCACTAACTAATGCTATTCATGGAATTTCCTGGAGCAGCCGCAAATTGTTAAATTTGCACAAAATCCTGTAAATCAATACATCACGCCGGTGCAAGTTAAGTCGGCATGCTCCAGCAGACATGCAAAAACACACCTGCTGGAGCAACTGAAAATTGGCAATATTTTACAACTCGCGCATTATCATCAAGTTACAGCACAATAAATTAAGTTCTGCCGCTCCGGCAAATTCCGTTTTCATCAACCAGCCGAAGTCAGCATAATAAGAAGTCAGCACAATGATAGGCAGCCTCAGCAACAATGCGCATCACATGCCTTCCGGAGCATTTAGAAGCTGTTTACTTTTTCGCCTTCAACGCCTCTATCTCATCCTTTGTCAGCCATGTATATGTCCACAAGAAGAGTTTTTCCTCGTCCCAGCCATAATCCTTGGTCATTCCGGCCGCCCACTCCGAAGCAAAGGCATTGAATTCCTCCTTTCCTTCCGGAGTATCGAAATGACGTGGCTGAACGTAAGCATAGAGCTTTTTCAATTCAGCCTTTTCAGCATCCGACAGCGAACCGTCACTTGCTACCGTTCCTGCCTTGTACTGCCAAAGCGCTACAATCGTTTCACCGGAAAACTCATTATACAATGCCTGTTGTTTATCATACGGAAGCGCGACAAACTCGCTGCGCGGTGCCGTTGAATAATACTCCACATTGGCTTTCGCCCAATCTGTCAGTTCCGGGGAACATTGCCCGACAGGATTCTGCGCCGATACATTCGCTACGATAATGAAAAGAGAAAAAGCAGCAATCAGAATTTTAACATTCGTTTTCATAATTACATGTTTTAATTGGTCATTCGTTTGACAAAAAAAAAACAATTATCCGCAAAATTACCCCTTGATTCTGGCGAATTGTATCTGGCTTGTTGCTGTCGGCTTGATTTGTCTGCCTCCAGACCGCTCCAATCTGCGCAAATACGGGAACGGCCCGACTTAATCTTCGGTGCGTGTAAATAGTTATATATGAATTAATTAACAAAAATATATCATAAAATTTATGTTCCGAACGGAGTCGATGTGGATCTCGCTCGGAACAGTGATTTTATGTCGGATTATCATAACTGTTTATGGAATAGTGGATTACAAAGGCAACTATTAAATCGCCCTGTTCCCGGCTTTACAAGAAAGGTTTGAAAAGTTTGAAAGTCAAGGCCACAGGTTGCATCAACCGATTGCGCAGGCACAGGTATGGGGTAATTTTGCGGATAATCGTATAAAATAATCTTCACAAATTTTACCTACAAATTCCAACCTGTACGCCTCCGGCACGGAAAACTTCGTATCTTTGCGCCGCAAAAAAGACGAAATGACAAAAATGAGCCGCATCCGACTGACATACTGCATCATCCTTGTTTTACTCCTTGATAGCGCAATGGCATACGCCCAGCCGCCGTACAACGGAGACATCATGGACAACGTGGAATTTCTCTCATCCGGAATATGCGAAGGACGTGCCACCGGGAGCAAAGGGGCATTCGAAGCTGCGGCATACATCAGGGGAATATTCGGCACGGCAAACCTTGATCCGCTGTTTGATGGAGGGTATACGCAAAGTTTTCCCGTAAACACTGAAAACGGGACTGTCATAGGGAGAAACATAGCCGGCATATTCCACGGGAACAACCACGGAAAATACGACAGGCCGTATATAATCGTAGGAGCGCATTACGACCATCTCGGGATGCTTGAAGGCAAGATGTACCCGGGAGCCGACGACAATGCTTCGGGAATAGCGATACTGGACTACATTGCAGGCCAATTCGCGATGAACCGTTTTCTCAGGGACACCGCAAGCCGCTCTGTGATATTCATTGCATTCGATGCGAAAGAATACAGCATGGCCGGCTCCAGGGCATTCATCGACACTCTGTTTTCAGAAACCGGGATAAACGACCGGATGACGGGCAAGAAGATATCGGCTGACGACATAGCGTTCATGATAAACATAGACCAGGCCGGCTCGATACTCGAACCGATAGACGACACGCACCGCGAATATCTCATGGTTTTGGGCAGCGGATGCCTTGAAGAATACGACAGGGCAATGCTGGACGTGACGGGAAGGTATTTTATTCCCGAACTGAAGATAGGATACGACTATTATGGCAGCAGGAAATTCACCGACCTGTTCATGAAGCTTTCGGACCAGGCAAGTTTCATCAATGCGGGGATAGACGCGCTCCTGTTCACTTCAGGGATTAATTTCCATACTTACAAGACAACGGACGACCTGTCAATCATAGACCGCAAGGCGCTCGGGATGCGGGCCAAATACATCTACCTTTACGTGGAAAGGCTCACAAGATAACGGACCGACCGTCATCCCATTCACAAGACTGCCATTCACAAGACCGGCCGTTCCTCACAATGCCTGCATTCCGGACAGCGCGGCGCCCGTATAAAGATCCGTGCGCCGGCGCAAATCTTCCGGGCTTCCTTCGAAAACGACCTCCCCGCCTTCGTCTCCCCCGTCGGGACCGAGGTCTATCACCCAGTCTGCCGCGGCAATGACGTCAAGGTTGTGTTCCACGACAAGGATCGTATGCCCTTTGGACATCAAGGCATCGAATGATTTCAGAAGTTTTCCCACATCGTAAAAATGCAGCCCCGTGGTAGGCTCGTCGAAAATGAACAGGATATGTTCTTCACGGCTTCCTGCCCTTGTGATGACTTCGTCCGAAGAATAGCCTCCGTCCGCAAGGAACGCGGCCAGTTTCACCCTCTGGCTTTCCCCTCCCGAAAGTGTACTGCTGCTTTGCCCGAGACGGATATACGAAAGTCCTACATCCACCAGCGGCTGCAACCGTTTCGCTATCCTGAGGGACAACGGGTCATTGCTGTCCGAGAAAAACGCTATCGCCTCGGCCACGCTCATGTCCAGAATCTCATTGATGGCTTTGTCCTTGTATTTGACTTCGAGGATCTCCGGCTTGAAACGTTTTCCCCCGCAACTTTCGCATACCATGGTCACATCGGCCATGAATTGCATTCCTATGCGCACTACGCCCTCGCCGAGACATTCCGGACAACGTCCGTCACCGCCGTTGAAAGAGAAAAACGACGGGGTAAAACCGTTCATGCGCGCATATTTCTGTGCCGCATAGAGTTTTCGTATGTCGTCATAAATCTTCAGGTATGTAACGGCATTGGAGCGCGAACTCTTCCCTATGGGGTTCTGGTCTATGTATTCGACAGATGTAATGGAAGCGAGGTCTCCGCCAAGCTCCTTGAAAGTGCCCGGTTTTTCGGCCACACGGTTGAAATGCCTCATCAGGGCAGGGTAAAGCACTTCCCCGACAAGGGATGACTTGCCGCTGCCGCTCACGCCCGTGACGGCGGTCATCACTCCGAGAGGAATGTCCACGGATACGTTTTTCAGGTTGTGATGACTTACTCCGGAAAGTTTCAGGGATTCGCTCCACACGCGTTTTTCCCTGTCGGAAGCCACCTTCATCTTTCCGAAAAGGAATTGCAGGGTAAGCGAGCCCGTCCCCTCGGGATATGTATCCGGAATAGGGCCGGCATACATTATCTTTCCGCCTCCGGTTCCCGCCAAAGGTCCCATGTCTATGAGACAGTCGGCAGCCTCGATTATCTCCCGGTCGTGTTCCACCACTACCACGGTATTGCCGAGGTCGCGCAGATCTTTCAGCACGGATATGAGCTTCATCGTATCCCGGGGATGCAGGCCGATGCTCGGCTCGTCCAAGACATACAGGGAACCTACGAGAGAACTTCCCAATGCGCTTACAAGGTTGATACGCTGGCTTTCCCCTCCGGAAAGCGTATTGCTGAGACGTTCAAGCGTAAGATATGAAAGACCCACTTTTATGATGTACGAAAGCCTTTGCCTTATCTCCTGAATGGCCTTCCCTGCAACCTTTGTCTCATATTCATCAAATTCGGCTTTGGAAAGAAAATCATACAGGTCGCCGATGCTCATCGCCATCATTTCATGAATGTTTTTCCCCGCCACGCGGACATACAGGGCTTCTTTCCTCAACCGGCTGCCTTCGCACTGCGGGCATACCGTCCTTCCGGTAAAACGGCTGAGCATGTACCTGTACTGTATCTTGTAACGGTTGCTTTCCACCCATTTGAAGAACCCGTCTATCCCGATAAGTTCCCCCTCTCCTTTCCACAGGACACGTTTCTGCGCCGGAGTAAGTCCCGAATACGGGGTATGGATAGGAAGGCCGTAGCGGCCTGCATTCATTATGCAATTGTCATAAAAATATTTCATCACCTCCCCGCGCCAGCACACAACCGCCCCTTCATAGACAGACAGGCTCTTGTCGGGGATTACGAGATCTTCATCGATGCCTTCCACTTTCCCGAATCCCCCGCATTCAGGACAGGCGCCGATAGGGTTGTTGAAACTGAAAAGAAGTTCCGAAGGTTCTTCGAATCTTATCCCGTCGGCCTCGAAACGGTTTGAAAAATCCTTATAAACAAGGGAGCCGCCATCGTCTCTCGCGACTTTCATGCGCCCGTCACCCTTTTCGTATGCTGTACGTGCGGAATCATAAATCCTGTCACGGAGTTCATCATCGGAGGCGGCACCGGGCGACACGGCCCTGATCCTGTCCACCAAAAGATACACTTCCTCCCCTGACAGGGCATCATCATCCGACAGCACTTCGTCTATCCTTGAGAGGCTGCCGTCACGGAGAAGCCGGGAAAACCCCTCCTCTTTCAAGGACAACAACAACTCCACCCTGCGTTCCTTGTCTTTCCAGCCGAAATCGGCAAGTATATAATAAGTCCCGGGAGAAGAACAGATATACGATGCCACGTCCGAAATATTTTCACGCCTGACTTCCTTTCCCGAAACCGGGGAAAATGTACGTCCTATCTTGGCATAAACCGTACGGAGCAAGTCGTAAATCTCCGTGGAAGTCCCCACTGTGGAACGCGGATTCCGGCTGTTCACCTTCTGCTCTATGGCTATTGCGGGAGGTATCCCGTCCACTGCATCCACGTCCGGTTTGGACATGCGCCCGAGAAACTGCCGTGCATACGAGGAGAGGCTTTCCGCGAAACGCCTCTGGCCTTCCGCGAAAAGGGTATCGAAAGCAAGGGAGGATTTCCCCGAGCCTGAAATGCCTGTTATGACTGTCAGTTTCCCGCGCGGGATCACGACATCGATGTTTTTCAGGTTATTTACCCTCGCCCCCTTTATGATGATATTGTCTTTTCCGTCCATACCTACCTCAGAACATTTGTAACATCCTTCACTTTTTTTATAGCCGAAATGACCTTGTCCAGTTCCAGATTGTTGGGAACGGAAAGTTTCAGTTCTATTTCATGCGTGACATCACGCGAATTGCGCTCGTTTATCACCATCGACCGCACCGAAGCCTTGTACTGCGACACGGCCTCCATGACAGGAGCGCCCAAACGTTTCTCGCCTCTGCACAATACCCTCAATGTCGTCTGGAACGAATTCGAGAGCGAATTGCTGCTCCATCTCACCCGCTGTATCCGGTACGGGTATTTTTCGATAAGCCTTGCGGCATTCGGGCATGACACCCTGTGTATGGTAATTCCGTCCCTTACAGAAATGAAACCGAAAACATCATCCCCGAACACCGGATGGCAGCATTTTGCCATACGGTAGCCTATATTGCCTATGTTGCCGCCGATTACCAGCACGTCGCTTTTCGGCTCCTTTTCGTTTGCCTTGACGGGGGTTTCTTCGGCCTTTTCTTTAGAAAGATGCTGTTGCCTGGCCTCCTGTTCTCTGTCCTTGGAGGAAAGATATGATTTTACCTCATATATATCGACGGCATTTTCGGCCACGGCGCAATAGAACTCATTGATACTCTTCATCGAGTATTTTTTTATAAGTGCGCCGAGATCCTCGTCGGACATCTCCATCTTCCAGTTTTTCAGCCTCCTCGCCATCAGTTCCTTGCCTTCGGCCGCCTTTTTGAACTCTTCTTCGGCAAGTTTCTGCCTTATCTTAGTCCGCGCCTTCGAGGTAACGGCTATGTCCAGCCAGCCCGGATTCGGCTTCTGGTTTTTATTGGTGACAACCTCCACCACATCGCCGGTAGTAAGTTTTTCCCTGATAGACACCAATTTGCCGTTCACCAACCCGCCGCTGCACTTCAATCCTATATTCGTATGTATCGCGAAGGCGAAATCCAGAAGCGTTGCACCGTACCGAAGTTGTTTGAGTTCGCCGGAAGGGGTATAGACAAACACATCGTTGCCGATGTTGTCCGGCATATCGGAATATGAAAATTTTTCCTGCTGCGACATGACATTCCTCACCGACGAGAGCCATTCCTGCATGTACTGTTCCATTCTCACTCCCTTGTACGACCAATGCGAAGCGCCTCCCGATTCGGCCACTATATCCATCCTCCGTGTCCTTATCTGCACTTCCAAAGGCACTTTGTCGTCAAACTCTATCGTCACGTGAAGCGACTCGTATCCGTTCGGTTTCGGTTTGGAAAGCCAGTCCCTGAGACGGGAGGTATCGTACTTGTACTCGCTCGTGACGTATGAAAACACGTTCCAGCAAAGCGCATGTTCCACTTCCCTGTCCGGCTCGCAGTCGATTATGAAACGTATGGCATAGACATCATATACTTTCTCGAAAGGGACGTCCTGCTTTACCATTTTCCTCCAGATCGAATATGCCGTCTTGGTCCGCGCTTTCAGCTGATAATGGATGCCGGCATCCGAAAGCCTCTGCTTCAACGGCTCTATGAATCTGCTCATCCTCGCCTCGCGGTCGCGTGCTGTCAGCCTGAGTTTATTGGTAATCGAATTGTATATGG
Organism: Candidatus Merdivivens pullistercoris; assembly: GCA_017694935.1. Lineage (GTDB taxonomy): Bacteria > Bacteroidota > Bacteroidia > Bacteroidales > UBA932 > Merdivivens > Merdivivens pullistercoris. The sequence continues at coordinate 28,129 of JADIME010000009.1, read as the reverse complement.
AAGGCTCGGTGTATTTCAGGTATATGTCTTCCATCTCGCCTTTAAGCGAATAAAGTCCTATCTGGTGGGCTATCGGGACATAAAGCAGCTGGGTTTCGACGACTTTCATTTCCCGCGAAGATTTCGGCAGCAATTTGATGTTGCGCATCACTTCCAGACGGTCTGCCAATTTTATGAGAGTAACTCGCGGGTCGTGCGAATAACTGATTATGAGCCGCCTGTAAGTATCCGCCTCAAGCCTCGTGTCCTTAGGCCTTATCGAGGCTATCCTATTGAGGCTCACAGCTATGTTCCTTATATCCTGAGGAAACGACAGAAAATCCTCCCTCTCGAGGATTTCGGGATGGAAACGGGTCGCCTCATGCAGGAAAACGGCCACGGCGCAGTCCGCATTCATGCCGATCTCATTGCACACGATCTTGGCCACGCCTACCGGATGGGTGATGAACGGGGCGTCATTCCCCCTCTTCATGCCGTCAAGCGCCTGCTCCGCCATCCTGTAGGCCTTTTCCACAAGATCCAATTCATTTTCATTGAAATCCCCGTCAAAGATGGATTTTAAATCGTTCCTGTCCATTTTTCAAAAATTTCTTCTAAAAAACAATAATCTCATCCCTTGAATCTGTCTAAAATCAGGTCCTTTATTTCCCACATTTCGTCCCTGTACTTGGCCGCATTTACGAAATCCAGGCTTTTTGCGGCCTCTTCCATCATGCGTTTTGCATCCTGCATGGCATTTTCCAGTTCCTGGCGGTTCATTTTCGACAGTACCGGATCGTTCATCAGGCCGGCGCGTTCTTCATCCTTGCGGTCATACTGTTTCCGGGATCCGGACGACGTTTGCACGAGGGTGTTCATTCTGGTCTCCACCTGTTTAGGCACTATGCCGTGCTCCTTGTTGTAGGCCATCTGCTTCTCCCTGCGCCGGTTCGTCTCGTCTATCGTCTCCTTCATAGAGCCGGTGACGGTATCGGCATACATTATCACAAGCCCGTTCACGTTCCTTGCCGCCCTTCCCGCCGTCTGTGTCAAAGAACGACCGCTTCTCAGGAAGCCTTCCTTGTCGGCATCGAGTATGGCCACCAGCGATACGGACGGTATGTCGAGCCCTTCCCTCAGAAGGTTTACCCCTACGAGGACATCGAAACTGCCGGCCTTGAAATCCTCGATGATTTCCACCCTTTCGAGAGTATCCACGTCCGAATGTATATACCTTGACCTCACTCCTGCCCGGTTCAGATACTTGTCGAGTTCCTCGGCCATCCTCTTTGTCAAAGTGGTCACAAGCACCCTCTCGTTACGCTCTATCCTCAACTGTATCTCCTCCATCAGGTCGTCTATCTGGTTTTTTACCGGCCTTACCTCGATAGGCGGATCCAGCAGTCCCGTAGGCCTCACCACCTGCTCGACTATGACGCCTCCGGTCTTTTCGAGTTCATAATCCCCCGGGGTCGCGCTCACATATATGATCTGCCCGGTAATCTGCTCGAACTCGTCAAACTTCAAAGGCCTGTTGTCCGCCGCTGCAGGCAGCCTGAACCCGTAATCGATCAGGATGCTTTTACGGGAATGGTCTCCGCCGAACATGGCCCTTATCTGGGGAAGCGTCACGTGGGACTCGTCTATGAAGGTAAGGAAGTCGTCTGGAAAATAGTCGATAAGGCAGAACGGGCGCATTCCTTCCGCCCTCCCGTCGAAATAACGGGAATAATTCTCGATTCCGGGACAATATCCCATCTCCTTTATCATTTCCAGATCATATTCCACACGCTGTTTCAGCCGGTTGGCTTCCTGTGTCTTGCCTATTTCCATGAAATATTCGTAACGCTTGTGCAGATCGTCCTGTATCTGCGAGACAGCCTTGACCGAACGTTCTTTTGTCGTGACGAAATTGTTTGCCGGAAAAATCACGGCTTGTTCCAAAGTCTCTATTTTCAACGAAGTGACAGGGTCTATCATCGTTATCTCTTCGATCTCGTCCCCGAAAAACTCAATCCTGTAAGCATAATCCCCGTATGCCGGGAATACGTCCACGACATCCCCCTTTACACGGAAACTCCCCCTCGCAAACTCGCCTTCCGTCCTGTTGTACAGGGCATCCACCAGAGAATACAGCAATTTGTTGCGCGACAGTATGTCTCCCCTGCGCACCGAAACCATCTGGGCATGGAAATCCTCGGGATTCCCTATACCGTAAAGGCAGGACACGCTGGAAATCACTATCACGTCCCTGCGGCCTGAAAGCAGGGCGGAAGTGGCCGAGAGCCGGAGTTTTTCAATTTCCTCATTGATACTCAAATCCTTTTCGATATAGGTATCTGTGGTCGGGATATATGCTTCCGGCTGATAGTAATCGTAATACGACACGAAATACTCCACTGCGTTATCGGGGAAAAACGATTTGAATTCCCCGTAAAGCTGTGCCGCCAATGTCTTGTTGTGACTGAGAATGAGGGCAGGACGTTTCATCCGCTCTATGACATTCGCCATCGTGAATGTCTTTCCGGAACCGGTAACGCCAAGCAAGGTGACAGCATCGGCCCCGCTTTCAAGGAGCTGAGTTATCTGGTTTATCGCCTCCGGCTGGTCTCCTGCCGGCCTGTATGCTGAGTTGATCTTAAAATCCATAGGCAGGGTAACAACGCAAAATGAATGCCCGATTTGCCGGGCTTCATTAAAAATTCAAAAAAATACCGCTTCCTTAGCGGGATGGTTCTTCAGGCGATACCGTAGTCTGCGATACCGTGATCTTCAGCGCGGCAGGGAACCGCCTACAATCCCGCCACGGAAGAAACCATGACCGCCTTTATCGTATGCATCCTGTTTCCCGCCTCGTCGAACACTATGGATGCCGGGCTTTCGAACACTTCGTCCGAAACCTCAAGCTCGGAAACACCGAACTTTTCATACACTTTCCGCCCCGTTTCCGTTTCAAGGTTATGGAAAGCCGGCAGGCAATGCATGAATTTCACGTCAGGATTCTTGCATTTTTCCATTACCGAAGCATTGACCTGATACGGCATCATCAGGGATATGCGTTCTTCCCATGCTTCCCAAGGCTCGCCCATGGAAACCCATACGTCGGTATAAAGGAAATCGCATCCTTCGACAGCCTTTCCGACATTCTCCGTAATGGTTATCTTGGCTCCCGTATGCGCGGCTATCTCGGTGCATTCGCCCACCAGCCTCTTGTCCGGGAAAAATCCGGACGGGGCGGCGATACGGAAATCCATGCCCATCTTCACCAGGCCGACCATCAGCGAGTTGGCCATATTGTAACGCGCATCCCCTAAATAACAGAATTTCATCTCATTGAACGGCTTGGACGAATGTTCGGACATTGTCAGCAGGTCTGCCAGTATCTGCGTAGGATGGGACTCGTTGGTAAGAGCGTTCCATACAGGCACTCCCGCGTATTGCGCAAGGGACTCCACCCTTTCCTGCCCGAATCCCCTGTAGGCTATGCCGTCGTATATGCGCCCCAGCACCCTCGCCGTATCGGCTATGCTCTCTTTCTTGCCTATCTGCGAGCCGGACGGTCCGAGATATGTCGTATTCGCCCCCTGGTCGCCGGCAGCCACCTCAAAGGAGCAACGGGTCCGTGTCGAGTCCTTTTCGAATATCAGCGCGAAATTCTTGCCTGAAAGATATTTCGTCTCGTTCCCCTGTCTTTTTTCCTCTTTCAATCTGCGGGCAAGATCCACAAGATGCCCGATCTCATCGGACGTAAAGTCCAACAATTTCAAAAAATGCCTGTTTTCCATATAATTACGTTTTATTATCCTGTTAAAGGATATTCATAGGTTTTAATGATGCAAACTTACATATAAATCTTGAGAAAGTGTTTAGGAGCCTTTAAAATTTTGCGGATAACCATCGAAAATAAATCGCTAATAAAATACTTTCGTTCTGATTTTTTCATATCTTTGCCGCCTGTAACGGTTCATCGGGCTCCGGCCGGAGCCCGATGATAAAAGGGAAATCCGTGAAAACCGGATGCAGTTCCCGCTACTGTAAGTTCCGCCCTTGCGCAAAGGGCAAGGCCGCACACTCGACAGCCACTGTTTTAAGAAGATGTCCCAAACGGCAGCTTCCGAAGGCAACCTGACAGGCAGTTTAAAGGACGAAACAATCGTCACCAAACACTCAGGAAAGCTTCGATAACGGGAAGGCGTTGCGGCCGGGACGAGCCAGGAGACCTGCCGTTGCATTTGTTCGGAAACAGTCCGGAGGACAATGAATTTTCCAAGATTCAGAACCTACAGGCCGTTTCGAGGAAGCCGCCGGGCGCGGCTTCATTATTCCTGCGGAGAATGGGAAAGGATACAGACAAAGATGAAAAAAACATTGTTGGCGGTCATATTTTCATGTATAGCGACGATTTTCATCGCCGCACCATTTGTCATGGCCGCACCTGTTCCAGAGTCTTGCCCCGCCGGTTTCACGCCCGCGGTCACTGACAGCATCCGGACTGAAGATGCCGGCATCCCGAAGACGGTCAAGACAGATACCTCTAAAATAAAAGTGGACACTCTCGACGAAGCCGTGGTGACAGCCGTAAGAAAATCTGAAATCATCCCGTCCCAGACTCTTGCCGGAGAGCAACTTAAAAAACTGAGCGCAAATTCAGTAACTGACGCGCTAAGATATTTTTCCGGCGTACAGATAAAGGATTACGGCGGCATAGGCGGATTGAAGACGGTGAATGTAAGAAGCCTCGGAAGCCAGCATGTGGGTGTCTTTTACGACGGGATACAGATAGGAAACGCACAGAACGGGACGGTGGATCTCGGACGGTTTTCGATGGACAACATGGAAATGATTTCCGTATATAACGGGCAGAAAAGCGACATCTTCCAATCGGCCAAGGATTTCGCTTCGGCGGCGGCATTTTACATGAGAAGCAGAAGGCCTGTCTTCGGGGAAAAAAGAAACAACTTCGACATTAAGATTAGGACAGGTTCGTTCGACCTGATAGACGGCTCACTTACATGGGATTTCAAAATCAACGACAGGGTGAGCTCGTCCGTAAACGCCGAAGTCATGAACACTTCGGGAAAATACAAGTTCCGGTACAAGAAGACCGGACTGGACGGCGGAGGGTACGACACGACCGAAACACGCCGCAACGGGGACGTGTTCTCGATAAGGGCGGAAGCGGCTGTTTTCGGGAAAATACGCGGAGGGGACTGGGACGCGAAAATCTATTTCTACAACTCCGACAGGGGTTATCCCGGGGCTGCCGTAAAAGAAGACTACGGCATTTCGCTCCTGAACGAAGACCGGCAGAAGGACAGGAACATCTTCATACAGACCTCGCTTACACAGACAGTGAGCAAGACATACAGTTACAGGTTCAGGGCAAAGTACTCCAATGACTACATGAACTACGTCATGCCGCCGGAAAGCACGGTGCAGCCGATGGACAACCATTACTGGCAGCAGGAACTGTATTTTACCACCTCTCACCTGTTTTCGCCATTCAGGTTCTGGCACATAAATCTCGCGGCCGACCTGCAATGGAACAGGCTCGATGCCAAAGGGACGGACATGTTCAACGCCAATTTCATCCAGCCGCGGAGGATTACCGCGCTCGCCGCTCTCGCAACGTCTTTCAACCTCGACTGCGGCCTGGACATGCAGGCAAGCGTACTGTACACCTACGTGCATGACATGGGAAAACGCAAGGACATAGAGCCGGCAAAGGACAAGAACATCTTTGCCCCCGCCGCCATCCTTTCGTACAGGCCGTGGAAAAAGACCGACCTGACATTCAGGGCTTTTTACAAGAAAATATTCAGGATGCCGACATTCAACGACCTGTATTACGTACAGACAGGCAGCCGGGATCTGAGGCCGGAATACACTACACAGTACGATATAGGAGCCGCCTATAGGAAACGCTTCGCAAAAGGCGTCTTCGCCGGCATCGAAGCTACCGCCGATGCATACTACAACACTGTAAAGGACAAGATAATAGCGACACCTACATCCAACCAGTTGGTTTGGACCATGGTAAATCTCGGATTAGTCAGGATCAAAGGAATCGACATAATGCTCGCGCCTTCGTTCAGATTCGGCGAGGTAGAAGCTACGGCAAGGCTCTCATACACGTTCCAAAGAGCACAGGACTTTACGGAGGAAAAAAAGGGCGAGGATCTGGGCCCGGGAGTGGAAGATTACTACGGAGACCAGATACCTTACGTTCCCGTACACAGCGGCTCTGCCGTCATAAACTGCACATACGGGACATGGAGTTTCAACTACAGTTTCATATACACGGGAGAAAGATGGATGCTCGGGGGAAACATACCGGTAAACTACATACAGCCTTGGTACACAAGCGACATCTCGATAGCGAAGACATTCGGCATCAGAGACACCGAATTGTCCGTCACGTTGGATGTGAACAATATTTTCAACCAGCAATACGAAGTGGTGAAATGGTACCCGATGCCGGGAACCAACTTTAAGATAACACTGGGCTACTCGTTTTGATTATTAAATGATTTCGTTCTAATTAAATGACAATGGATAAAGGAAGGACAACAATAAGAATCATAATCGCGGCAACGGCTCTGGCAATGACGGCTTTGGCTTCCTGCCGCAAGGAAGACTATATCCTGCCGTCCGAAGGAATCACCGTAAACCCTTGGGACAGCATCAGCGGGAATATACGCGGATTTTTCCTGCTTAACGAAGGGAACATGGGGAGCAACAAGGCATCGCTCGATTATTACGACTACTCGGAAGGGATATACCACCGGAACATTTTCGGGGAAATAAATCCTGACGAGGTAAAAGACCTCGGGGATGTCGGGAATGACCTGAAAATCTACGGGGGAAAACTATGGGCGGTGATAAATTGCTCCAATTATGTGGAAGTCATGGACGTATCCACCGCCAAACACCTCGGCAAGATAGCCGTGCCCAATTGCCGGTACCTTGCATTCAAGGACGGCTATGCATACGTCAGCGCATACGCCGGGCCGGTAGAAATGGATTCCGACGCAAGGATAGGATTCGTGGCAAAGATAGACACGCTTTCGCTCCGGATCGTGGACTCCTGCATTGTCGGCTACCAGCCTGAAGAAATGGCCGTCATAGGCAACAAGCTCTATGTGGCCAACTCGGGAGGCTACCGCGCTCCGGATTACGATAGTACGGTATCGGTGATAGACTTAGGGACATTCGAAGAGATGTACAAAATAAACACAGGCATAAATCTGGACAAGATAGAACCGGACAATTACGGCAACCTTTACGTCTCGTCACGCGGAGACCACTATACAATCCCGTCCAGAACGTTCATCATAGACACACGCACAGACAAGGTGACGGACACCCTCGACCTGCTGCCGAACAGCACGATGACCCTTGCGGGGGACTCCCTGTACGTCCTCAGTTCCGAATACAATTACATTACCGGAAAGCATGAGATTTCATACGCTATCTGGAACACGGCGACAAAAAGCATCGTGACACGCAATTTCATAAAGGACGGCACTGAAGACATAATCCAAATTCCTTACGGGATTGCCGTAAACCGCAGTTCGGGAGAGTTTTTCGTAACCGATGCCAAAGACTATATCAGCCCGGGCACCATCCATTGTTTCGGCCCGGACGGACGGCGCAAATGGTCGGCCACGACGGGCGACATTCCCGCACACATAGTTTTCACCACAAAATCGCTGAAAACACTTTAAAAATATATTTTTACATCCGCTGCAAAAACATTTTAAACGTTTATAAACATTTAAACGATTATTTAATCATGCATTATACAAAACCGGTAAAATATCACGTCTGGGCGGCATTGCTGTTCCCCCTCTCCTTCATGATGACATTTTCATGCGCGAAAGACGGGGGACTGCCTCCGGTCATAAATTTCGATGAAAGCATTTATACGGTAAAAGCCGGAAAGGAAATTACCATCGACCCTAAAGTAGAAAACGGGGAAAATGCCGTGTACGAATGGAAGACGGAAGACAGCGTGCTTTCAGACGAAAGCGTTTTCAGACATGTTTTCAAGGAACCCGGAAGCATATATGTCATGCTCACCGTAACCAACGACGCCGGAAACGATTCGGAGGAAATCCGCATAGACGTGGCAGAGCTGCTTGTACCTGTCATATCCCTGAATGTACCGGAGGGTGGATATAACATCCCTTCCGGCAGCACGCTCGAAATCATTCCTGTCGTAAAGAACGGAGAAAACGCCTCATATTCTTGGTCATTGGAAGGGAAAGAAGTTTCTACTGAAACGACTTACGTTTTCACAGGCGAAAAACTCGGGACATATTCCATGTCCCTCACCGTGGGCAACGAAGACGGCTCGGACACCGAATCATTCACAATCAACGTGCTTGACCCCTCGGAAATCCCGTTTGAATGGACATTTGAAAGCGATACATACAACGTTGCCGAAGGGCGGAGCATCAAGCTCAGGCCATACGGCATCAAAAACGCGGATGGCGCAGTTTACACGTGGAAAATAAACGGCTCGGAAGTACAGTCCGGCGATGATCCCGGGTATGTTTTCACGGCTCCGGAATATACCGGTTCGGAACAGGACAGGCATATCGCCACCGTCACGATGTCCAACGGGCATACTACCGTAAGCAAGGAACTTGCAATCAACGTATGTCCTCCCGAAGGCACCTATAAGAGGCCTTCCACCGGCAATCCGTCATGGGACAGGGTATACTGCTATGTTCCGGCACCGGGGCAATTCATCAACGAAGGCTATACGGCCGCTACGATGGAAGAAGCCATAAGACACGCGGAAGAACGGCTGAGTGCCGGACAGTATGTGTCTCTCGGAGGATTCGGCGGTTACATTGTCTTAGGATTCGACCATAGCATAGAAAATTCGGGAGACTATGACTTCGCCATTACAGGCAATTCATACCAGGGCTCATCGGAACCCGGAATCGTCTGGGTAATGCAGGACGAGAACGGAGACGGACAGCCCAACGATACATGGTATGAACTCAAGGGCAGCGAATACGGCAAGCCGGAAACGCTTGCCGACTATGAAGTCACATATTACAGGCCGTCCGCTCCCGGGATGCCGGTACAATGGACTGACAACCTCGGGAACACAGGGACCATAGACTATATGTCCGGAGTACACACGCAGGACTGTTACTATCCCTCTTGGATAGAAGAAGACTCGTTCACCCTGATTGGCACAAGGCTCGCCGCCAACACAGAAGAGTCCGGCCCGAATTATTGGATAAACCATGAATACGAATGGGGTTATGCCGACAATTTCAGCCCGATTGACAGAACCGGCATTGACGGGAGCGGAACGATGACGGACGGCGCGATGACGGACGGTGCAGTATCCGACGGCAATGGCACGGCCGCCAACGGCAACGGCAGCACAAACCGTTTCAGGATCAGCGATGCCGTGACATTCGACGGAAAACCCGCCTCGCTCGCCTACATCGATTTCATCAAGATATGCACAGGCGTGAATGCCAAAGCCGGGTGGATAGGCGAAATATCCACCGAAATATGCGGCGCGGCGGAAATCGTTCAGTAAAAACAGGCTTGCCTGCATGATATGAAAAATAGAATTTGCTGGAGCGCCCGGACTCAATTCGTTACACTGTAAATCAATGATAATGTGTAAGTTGTAAAATATCGACAATTTTAAGTTGCTCCGGCAGCCATGTAAAAACAGGCCTGCTGGAGCATGCCGGCTTAACTTATAGCAGTGTAATATATTTATTTACAGAACTTTGCATAAATTAGACAATTTGCGGTTGCTCCGGGAATTTTCAAAAAAGCATCTGCCAGTGCAATGTCGTATTCTTTGGGGGGGGGAAGTGAATCAATTTGCCGCGAAACCGTAGCACTTTCCCCAAAGGAGGAATCGCGCTCTCGGCTCTACCGCCATTCTGCCTGTATCCCTCGCTCGTTCTTCCCGGGGAAGTGAATCAATTTGCCGTGAAACCGTAGCACTTTCCCCCGGTACAAACTCTGGGCGCCCATCCTATCCGTGAGGCCAGGTCCTCACGGCTCCTCCGGACGAAACAGGCCAATGCAAATTGCATTGCTCTCGGCTTCTGCGTATGTTTTGCCTTCGGCACAGATACGGTTCACGCCTCGGCAATGCAAATAAATTTGCATTGCTCTCGGCTTCTGCGTATGTTTGCACCATGAAAAAGCAGATTCTGAGGGCATCGTATGTCAGTACAGCAGGAAACGGGATACTTGCGGCGGCAAAAATCATCACAGGCTTTGTAAGCGGCAGTGTTGCCGTCCTCGGGGACGGCATCGACTCGGCCTCCGACGTGGCAATATCCATCGTGATGATAGCCACGGCCAAAATCATGGGGAAAAAACCGAACAAGAAATACGTGTACGGCTATGCTAAAGCCGAATCGATTGCCACGAAGATACTTTCGATGGTAATATTTTTCGCCGGGGCGGAAATGCTCGTGTCGGGTATCAGGCAACTGTTCTCCGACAGCCAGAGGGAAATGCCGGGAATGATTGCGATATATGTCACGGCGGCATCAATCCTGTGCAAGTTCCTTTTGTCGCTGTACCAGACGAGAGTAGGCAAAAAGACCGGGTCGTCCATGCTGATAGCAAACGGAATCAACATGCGCAACGACATGATCATATCGCTAAGCGTACTTATCGGACTGTTTTTCTCGTTCATACTCGAAATGCCTGTTCTCGACTCCGTAACGGCCCTTATAGTAAGTTGTTTCATAATATGGTCGGCAATAAAGATATTCATGGACTCCAATGTCGAGTTGATGGACGGGGTAAAAGACACATCCGTATATCAGAAGATTGTCGATGCAACCGGGAAAGTGGACGGCGTAAGCCATCCCCACAGGATAAGGTCGAGGAGCATCGGAGGAAAATACATGATAACGCTCGACGTGGAGGCAGACGGGAACCTTACTCTTTCACAGGCACATTCTTTGGCCACTCAAGTGGAGCATAATATCAGGGAAAACATTCCGGAAGTATATGACATCGTAGTCCATGTCGAGCCTTACGGGACGCATCCCGAAGATGTTTTCGGAGTTTCATGATTTTTTCATCAATATTTTCATTAATTTAGCGTTTTGAAACTGAGAAGCTGTTTAAAGGCATTATTTACCAGAATAAAACCTAATTTACCTTATTATGGAAGTTTATGATCAAAACGGCAACAGGTGCTACAACAACGTGCCTTGTCCGAAAACATGGCTGGCAGAGTCCATCCTCTCCACCATTTTCTGCTGCTTACCGTTCGGGATTGTCGGTATCGTCTATGCGGCACAGGTAAGTTCCAATTATCACGCGGGACGTTATGAAGAAGCTGAAAGGGCAAGCAAGAATGCCGGGAAATGGACTAAAATATCGTTTTTCTGCGGACTTGCCGTCTATCTTATCTACATACTGATTTATGCCATAGCCGGAGTGAGCATCCTGTCATTGGCTGCTCTCGACTATTAAAATAAATTATGATTATCCGCAAAATCACCACGTTTGAAGACGTATGCAGTAATTTTGCGGACAATCGTTAATAAATTGTAAATGACGATAAGAAAGCGGGGAATCTGGATAGCTATCGCCGTAGCTGTCGTGGTTTTTATATGCATATACGCCATGGCAGACCCGGGAAAAGGAGTCTGGTTTCCAAAATGTCCTTTCTATGCCGTCACCGGCCTTCAATGTCCGGGATGCGGTTCACAGAGAGCCATACACGCCCTGCTGCACGGCCATCTGTCGGAAGCGTTCAGATACAACGCCCTTCTTGTAGCCTCGATACCTGTGCTGGCTTTATTGTCGGCAGCCGAAATAGACAGGAAAAGGCATCCGCGCTTCTATGCGGCAGTAAATGGCACAAAGGCCGCAATAGCCGTATTGATCACAGTAACGGCATGGTGGATACTCCGCAATGTCATAGGAATATAGCAGCAACGGCATTCAGAAACGGCGTGGATTCCCGGCCGGCAAAAGCGTAAAAGCCAGAACTGCGACAGACACAGAAAAACATGGAAAAAAAGGAACTCAGAAAATTGATATCGGGACTGAAAAAACAATGTCCCATGGAAGAAAGGCTCAAAAGGTCCGAAACCGTAATATCCAATCTTGAAAAATGCCCGGAGTGGATCGAAGCCGGCAACATATTGTGCTACTGGTCTCTGCCGGACGAGGTATTTACACACGGCCTTGTAGTAAAGGCAGCGGCATCGGGAAAAAATGTATTTTTGCCTGTCGTCAATGGAGAAGACCTGATTGTCAGGCAGTTTACAGGGATAGCCGAGATGCATGACGGAGAGTCCTATTCCATTCCGGAACCTCAGACCGGAGCCAGGGAAGTCTCCATAGACGAGATAAACCTTGTCGTGGTACCGGGAGTGGCATTCGACCGGGAAGGCGGCCGCATGGGCCGGGGCAAAGGTTTCTATGACAGGCTGCTTGCAGGAAGCCGTGCATGGAAAACAGGCATCTGCTTCGATTTCCAGCTTGTCGGTTCCGTCCCTAAAGAACCCCACGACATACTCATGGACAAGGTCGTATCAGAGACTTTCACCGGCAGGGACTGTGGAGGGTGAACCAAAGGGTAATTTCTGCGTTACGCTTGATTCGAAAATACTCATGTACGACAGTACACTCCGGTTTTCTCATCTGCGCAAGCCTTGAAATTCCTCCTTTTGGTTCACCCTCCAGAGAAACTGACTGCCCGGGCAAAGAAAGCGACACACGTGTCAATGCCTCTGCCCGACGACAATAGAAGCCGCCCACTGTGAAAAAAAGTCATAGGTGTAGGCGAAATATTTTCTATATCCCGGGCATAACGACGATATCCGCTCCCCGTTTTCAAACATGACCGTCCTATGGACAGGACAATCCCCGTTGCAAAGACGGAGATAAGGACAAGAACGGCATTTTCCCGAGAGCGAAAGATATTTTTCAGTCTCATGCGAATATTCCTGCCGGGACGACATGATTACCGAAAGGGGATCATTGAAAACATTTCCGCCGAGCGGACGGGAAAGATGGTCGCATGCATACACTTCCCCTCCCGTTTCAGCCGACGGGCAAGGAGGGCAACTCCGGCAAAAAAAACATAAATCGGGTTCCATGCCGACATGCAGGGCAAGAGTGTTGTCAAAATAATTCACGAAAATCTTCCCGATGTCGGAAATCCGCCACAAATCGAACACTCCGCAGAGGAAATCTCCCCAATCCTCGCCTTCCAGCCATCCTGAAGGCCCCTCGGCCACAGGCAGCAACTGTATGTATTCAAGCCCGGCATCTTTCAGAAATCCATAGACAAGGCCGGGATATGCGACATTGTGGCCGCCTACTGCCACCATGGCGTTAATCTGCACACCGGCATGTTGCAGCAGCCTCAACCCGTGCATGGTCTGTTTCCATGACCCGCCTCCGGCAACCGTCTTTCTAGGAATATCATGCAACGCTTCCGGGCCATCAATCGAGACCCCGCAAAGAAAATTATTCTCCGCCAGAAAACCTGCAAGGCTTTCAGTAACAGCCGTCGCATTTGTCTGCAGGATATTTGCCACCTGTCTCGGCCCTTTTTCCGCCCTCCCCTGCAATGAGAACATGCGTCTCTGCAAACCGACGGCTTTCCGGAAAAACTCCTCTCCCGCCAGCAAAGGCTCTCCCCCGTGCCATATAAAAGTCAAAGGCGCCCCTGCCGGCTGCGAATCCGCGTAATTCCCGAACAAGGCTTCCAATTGCCCCATATCCATCCTGCCGGCCTGATGCCCTCCCTTGTAGTAACAATAGGCGCAATTGAGATTGCACGCCCCTCCTACCGGCTTCAGCATCAATGAAAACGGACGCGACTGCACAAAACTGCCGTCCTCGAAGACTGCATCTATCCTGAATGTCTTTCCCATAAGGGCAAAACTATGAAAAATTTTTCATAGCTTTGCCATCGGGCAGAAAAACTGTTGCACTATGGACAGAAAGTTACTCATGACCGGACTGGCATTAGGATTCACCGCAATGGCCGGAGGACAGTCCGCGCAGGCACAAGAGCCTGCAAGACAAAAAGACACGGCACAGAACGGGAAAAGACCCAACGTGGTATTCATCCTTGCCGACGACCTCGGCTACGGGGATGTGGGATGCTACGGACAGGAACGGTTCGACACACCTAACATCGACAGCCTCGCGGCGCAGGGGATGCGCTTCACAAGATGCTATTCAGGAACGACCGTAAGCGCACCTTCGCGTGCCTGCCTGCTGACCGGGCTGCACTCGGGACACGCGCCTGTAAGGGGAAATATCGAAACCCCGCCGGAAGGACAGTACCCGCTGCCCGAGATGGAGAACATCTTTCTGGCCTTTAAAGAGAAAGGATACAAGACCGGAGCATTCGGGAAATGGGGGCTCGGCGCGCCGGGAACTACGGGAGACCCCGCACGCCAAGGAATAGACGAATTTTTCGGATACAACTGCCAGCTCCTCGCACACAATTATTATCCCGACCACTTGTGGGAAAATGACAGGAAAATCATCCTCGAAGACAACGCGGACGGCGGATTCGGGACATATTCCCAAGACCTTATAAACGAAAAGGCCCTGGAATTCATAGACAGGAATGCGGACAGACCGTTTTTCCTCTTCCTCCCGTACGTCCTGCCGCACGCCGAACTGCTCGTGCCGAAAGACTCCATCCTTGCAAAGTTCAGCGGGATGTATCCCGAAACACCGTACAAGGGCTGCGACTCCGGGCCGGCCTTTCGTAAAGGAGGCTACTGCTCGCAACCGGAACCGAGAGCCACATTCGCGGCCATGGTATACAGGCTGGACATGTATGTGGGACAAGTGGTTGCCAAACTCCGTGAAAACGGCCTGCTCGGCAATACCCTCATCATTTTCGCCAGCGACAACGGCCCTCATAAAGAAGGCGGGGCCGATCCTGACTTCTTCGACAGCAACGGGATTTTCCGGGGATACAAAAGGGATCTGTACGAAGGGGGAATCAGGGTTCCTTTCATAGCGGCATGGGAAGGAGTCATCGAGCCGGACAGCGAAAGCGGGCACGTCATGGCGTTCTGGGACCTCAGTCCCACTTTCAGGCAACTCCTGTCCGAAACGGCCGGTGACACCAGAAACGATACAGAAGCAGGGACGGAAAGCAGCAGACAAAGCGGCACGGCCGTCTCCCGCACTGACGGCATATCCATACTGCCTGTCCTCACCGGCAGAGGGCATCAGGAAGAACACGACTGGCTGTATTTCGAGTTCCAGGAAGAAGGAGGGAAACAGGCCGTGATTTCCGGAAACATGAAACTCATAAGGCTCAAGGCCTCTTCAGGGGAAGACTCCGTATGGGAACTGTACGATTTGGAAAACGACCCGTCTGAAACAGTGAACCTGCTCCTGCCGGACAATGAAAAGACAAAAAGAAAGGAGGCAGCCGGATACAGGCGGATTGCGAAGAACCTGCGTTCCATAATGAAAAGGGAACATGTCCCCGACCCTGCATGGCCGCTGCTGGAAGGAGAGTTTTAGAATAACGTGGTAAAATTACTATCTTTGCTGAAATTGCAATAATGTCATTAATTTTATGGCTCAGAAGAAAGACTTTTTAGAAAAACGCAAAGCCGTTAATTTTTTGGATTTGTTTGCCGGAGCCGGTGGATTCAGCGAGGGCTTCATGCAAGCATACACTGATGACAAGTATTACAATTTTGTTCTTGCAAGTGATATAAACGAGAATTGCGAGCTGACTCACAGAGTAAGGTATAATGAACAGTTGGGACTTGATACAAAGTTCCTTACCGAGGATATTATGTCTGACTCTTTTCTTCCTGACCTAATGAAGCTGGTTGGAAAAACAAAGATTGATGTTATTACCGGAGGTCCAAGTTGCCAATCCTTCAGTTTGTCCGGACGTAGGCGTAAGTTCGATAAAAGAGATAATCTGTTTGAGCATTATTTGAAAGTGATTGTGGCTCTCCGTCCGAAATACTTCATTATGGAAAATGTAAAAGGTATTCTCACTAAGGACAAAGGGAGGTTTAAGGATGAGATAATGCGTCAAATACGCTCTATAATTGACTATAAACAGGTGTCTATTCTTTATGATTATGTAGATAAGCTTTTGACCAGAACAGCCTCGTCCTATGAAAAGAAATGTTTTATAAGTAAATTGCATTTGGAAATAGATGATGAATCGAAAATTGATTCGAACATTAATACATATATCCAGATTGTCGAAGATTTGTTCAAGGAATTGACTCGCTCTATTGAATATAGAATAAGCAAGTCAGACCGAAACATCAGTACAATACGGCACGGCCTGAATCTTCTTAGGCACAACACTGAAAGAAAGAATATCCAAAAAGCCGTCATTCAGGAAAAAACAGTATCTAATATTGACAATGACGCTTTTGTCTCTGAAATGAATAGTTTTATTGCCTCTATGGAAGACGACACCATCATTAGCAAGATGACGGAAGCTATTGACAGTGTAAAGTCATTCGACTCGCAGAAAGAGAAAACCGGCATTTTGAAATCACTGCTCAGAATATATGCCATGACTCTTGATGAATGCTTTGAGGCTTTAAAGATGTACGCAAACAATGACGGAAGCGAGGAGTATTTCGAGAGAGTGTTAGATAAGATTCGTTTATATAGAATAGACAGGCCTATCGTTGTTCTTTCCTCTGATTATGGAGTTCCGCAGAATAGAGAAAGGGTCCTTTTTATAGGTTGCCGTAAAGACCAGAAGCTGATTACAAATATTCCACCGACTGTCTCTCAGGATGAAAAGGTAACTGTATATGAGGCTATCTCTGATCTTGATTTCATTGGCAATGGAGAAACTAAAACTACATACGGGAAAACCGAGAAGAATGCAGAACTAGATAAATTGACGGTACCAAGATCAATCGACGGTGCCGTGAAAGAAGAATCAGAAAAACACAGGTTCTACGAGTGGTCCAGACTAGGGAGATTAGGACACCGTTTTGAATTTGAATGTAAACCATTTTATGTAAAATCAATAGAAGACTTAAACAATGGGTCTAAACATGTAGAAATGGACTTATTCAATCATCAGACCAGTGCGCAGAGTGACGCTGTCAAGACAAGACTTGCCATAATAGCCAAGCATGGGGAATATGATGAAGCCTGTAAAGAAGAACTTAAAGAGAAAAATCTGGAATCGCAGAAAAGAAATTATACCGTCCTGAATCCAAAAGGACAAAGCCCCACCATTGTTACTATGCCTGATGATTTTATACATTATTCACAGGCAAGGGCGCTTACTGTAAGGGAAATGGCGAGACTACAATCTTTTGATGATTCTTTTGTATTTCAGGGGAAGAGACAGACCGGAGGAGATAAAAGGAAATCAGAGATTCCACAATACACCCTTGTCGGGAATGCTGTCCCGCCATTGATGGCAAGAGCTATTGCCAACACCATTCTTAAAAAGATTAAATAAACTATGATACATATGCGCCCGTTTACTCCATTTGAGAAGCGCAATATGGAGTATTTAGTAAATAAGAATATAAAATTCACTCAGGTTCAGATTACCCGAACGGGGTTGAAAAAATCAATTATGGATGCCACCGCTCCTATGCGGGCCTATTTCAAAGAGAATGATATCCATGATTATGCCTTGCAGAAGAAAGGGCAAGATAATAAGGTTATTATTCATACCCATATTCTTACTGAATTTAAAGACATTGATACCCGGACTTCTTTGTATCGCCCGGAAACCAAGGATGGAGATCCCCGTATTTGGGTTTACAAACTGAAGGAAACGACTGATGCCGATGACATTCATGCAATTATAGCATTGAATCCGGAAGAACTCTATGTTATCAATTTAACGAAAGTAGATATCATTAAATGCTGTGAGACTTCCATAGCAAATCCCGTTCAATATCTAATTCTGTTATTGTCCGATAATGCGGATAGAATATCTGAGGAACTCCTTGGCAAGCTGATGGAATTTCAAGGCATGTGGATAGACACAGGTCTTAAGGCAGATACAGCTATTGGAAGACAAGTAGAGAGTCTTTTGGAAATAGATATGAACGATTCTACTCTTCCGGATTATAAGGGTGTCGAATTAAAGAGTTTTAGAGCCAAAAGGCCTAACATAAAGAAGAATTTATTCTGTAAAGTTCCTGATTGGGATATCAGTAAACTTAAAAGTGGAACTGAAATCGTGGCAAAGTACGGATACCTGTCAGGTGGTATAAAGTCATACAGGAACACGCTTAGCTGCAAGTTTCCAAACTCTCAAAATTTGAGGCTAAATATGAATTATCCGTCTGACTTGCTGGAAATTGAAGAAGATAAGGTCATTGGTCCGGATTTGTTCAGAAAAGTTGCAGATGTCGCTGTATGGCGATTGCAGACACTACATAAATGCTTGTTACTTAAACATCATGAGACTTTCTGGATTGAAGCGGACACAAGAATTGATGAGTTTGGCAGGGAGCAATTTCGTTTCAACAAAATTGAGCATACCAGAGATCCTATTGTTTCTCAGTTTGACATTCTACTTGAACAGAGTATGATTACTGTGGATTTACTACTTGGCCGTCCTAAGTTTAATCCCGTCTCTGGCGAAAAGAAAAAAGGCGGGGATGCCGTCAGTTTCAAGATAAAGAAGAATGCTGCCGGGCTTTTGTTCCCGAATAGTGTGACATATTATTTCTAATACATTACAGATAGATTAATGAACGAGATCAAATGCCCGAAATGCGGAAACGTTTTCAGTGTGAACGAAGCGGATTACGCATCCATAGCGACACAGGTACGCAACAAGGAATTTCAGGATGAACTGTCCGCGCGCCTTGCCGAAAAGGAAAGAGAATACGCCATGAGGCAGGAAATGGAAATCGGCAAGAAAGAGGCCGAAATATCCCGCCTCAAGGAGAGCCTTGACGGCATTTCGAATGCAAAAGAACTGGAGTTCAAGAAAATACTGGACGAAAAAGAACAGGAAATAGCCCGTCTGAACATCGCCATGGCCGAAAACGAAGGACGGCGCAAGATAGCCGTCCTCGAAACCGAAAACAGTTTCCGCGACAAGTTGCGGGCGAAGGATACCGAAATAGCCGAACTTAAAGGCAAAATGGTCTCGGAAATAGCCGAAGTGAAAGGCAAGGCCGCTTCCGAAATAGCGGAATTGAAAAGCATGGCGGCATCTGAAAAAGACGCCGCCATGCTCAGGGAAAAAAGCCTCGTGGAAAGATTCAACATGCAATTGAGGGAAAAACAGGAACAGATAGACTATTATAAAGACCTGAAAACCCGCATGTCCACTAAAATGATAGGTGAAACCCTCGAGATACATTGCAGTACCGAATTCAACCGGGTAAGGGCGTCCATGTACCCGAAAGCCTATTTTGAAAAAGACAATGATGCCCGCGGAGGGAGCAAGGGGGACTTCATCTTCCGCGACTATGATGAAGACGGCACGGAATACATATCCGTCATGTTCGAGATGAAAAACGAGATGGATGAAACGGCCACGAAACACAGGAACGAGGACTTTTTCGCGAAATTGGACAAAGACCGCAGGGAAAAAGACTGTGAATACGCCGTGCTCGTATCATTGCTCGAGCCGGACAGCGAACTGTACAACGAGGGCATAGTGGATGTTTCCTACCGCTACCCCAAAATGTACGTGGTACGCCCCCAGTTTTTCATGCCACTCATTTCGCTGCTGTCCCAGGCATCGAAAAAAAGCATCGAATACAGGAAGGCCCTCGCCCTGGCGCAGAGGCAGTCCGTGGACGTAAGCAATTTCGAGGAACAGCTGAACGATTTTAAAAACAGGTTCGCCAACAACTACCGCCTTGCGAGCGAAAAGTTCAAAAAGGCCATCGAGGAAATAGACAAGTCAATAGACCATCTGCAAAAAATCAAAGAGGCTCTTCTCGGCTCGGAAAACAACCTGAGGCTCGCAAACAACAAAGCCGAAGAACTGACCATCAAAAAGCTCACACGGAACAATCCTACCATGAAAGACAAATTCGAGCAGGCACGTCGTGACAACGGACAGGACGGTCAGGACAATCATTCATAGACTTCTCTCCACTATGCACTTTAGTTGCAACGGACATGATTTATTTTTGCAGCCTGTAAGACTGATAAAATATCAATCATGAAAAGGAAGACAATCATATTACAGGCTTTCATGTGCCTGACAATGATGGCTTTTTGCCCTGGCTGCGGCAATAACGCCGGACATCACGACCATTCACACGAAGCGCATACGCATGAAGACCATTCGGAAGAGCTCCATGACCACGAGCATGATCATGGCGACATTCATGCCGAAAGCAATACCGGCGAGCACGGAGGCGGAGAAATAGTTTTCGAAGCGGCAAAAGCCATTGAAGCCGGTGTCGAATCTGATACAGTCAAAGCCGGGACATTCAGGGATGTAATCAGGACAGGCGGGAAAATCATTCCTGCCACCGGAAACGAAACCGCCGTGGTTGCGAACATTTCAGGAATAATTTCATTTTCCTCCCCACTGGCCGAAGGTTCCGGGGTAAATGAAAACGAAACGCTCTTTACCATCTCGTCCGACAATCTGCAGGACGGAGACCCGGCAAAGAAGGCATACATCGCATACGAAACTGCACGTAAAGAATATGAAAGGGCAAAAGCCCTGGTAGAAGACAATATAGTATCCCGACAGGAATTCGAAACGATCAAAAGCAACTATCATACAGCCAGACTGGCTTACGAGGCCATCGGCGGAGGAGAAAACGGGGGAACGGCCGTAAAAGCCCCGGTAAAAGGCCATGCCGCACGCATAGCAGTAAAGGACGGGGACTTCGTGAGCGTCGGACAACCTCTGCTGACCATTGTCAGATACGACAGGATGTACCTGCAGGCCGATCTTTCAGGAAAATATATCGACAGGATGGACGGCATCGTATCCGCTAATTTCACCCTGCCTTTCAGCGACAGGCTGTACAGGCTCGATGAACTCGGAGGAAAAATCCTCGCAAAAGGAAGGATGCTCGACGGGAACACCGCCTACATCCCCGTCACTTTCGAATTCAAGGGGAACAGCGGGATAATGCCGGGAACTTTCGCGGAAGTCTATTTGCTCTCGCAGGAAAGGGACGAAATAATAAGCCTGCCTGAAACCGCGCTGATTGAAGAACAGGGAGAGTATTACGCATACCGTAAGCTGGATGCCGACTGTTACGAAAAGATACACGTCATACCGGGAGCTTCAGACGGGGAACGCATTGAAATCCTTTCCGGAATAACCGAAGGAGACGTCATCGTCACCAAAGGGGCAATGCGCATAAAACTCGCTTCGGCGGCCAATACTATCCCGGGGCATACCCACAACCATTAATACCGTCCCGCCATGCTGAATAAAATCATTCATTTTTCATTACAAAACAGGCTGCTGATAATGGTAGCGGCCATACTCCTGTTCGTGGCCGGAGTATACCGCACGATAAACGCCGAAATAGATGTTTTTCCCGACCTGAACGCCCCTACGGTGGTAGTCATGACGGAAGCAGGCGGGATGGCCGCCGAAGAAGTGGAACAGCTCGTGACATTCCCGATAGAAACCGCCGTAAACGGCGCGACGGGAGTACGAAGGGTCAGGTCGTCGTCCACTACGGGATTTTCCGTAGTATGGGTCGAATTCGACTGGGGGACGGACATATACCTTGCCAGGCAGATAGTATCCGAAAAACTTTCCGCCGCCTCGGGAGAACTTCCCGAGACAGCGGGCAACCCGACCCTCGGCCCACAGTCATCGATCCTCGGCGAAGTCCTGATTGTCGGACTGACAGCCGACAGCACATCGATGCTTGATCTCAGGACAATAGCCGACTGGACCATACGTCCCCGCCTGCTTGCCACGGGAGGGGTCGCGCAAGTGGCCGTGCTCGGGGGCGACATAAAGGAATACCAGGTGCTCCTTCATCCGGACAAGATGAAGCATTACGGGGTAACGCTCTCAGAGATCATGGCGGTCACACGGGGAATGAACCTGAATGCAAACGGAGGCGTGATATACGAATACGGGAATGAATATATCGTGCGCGGCGTATTGTCTACCGACAATGTGGCCAAGATGGCGGGTGCCGTAATCAGGACCGACTCGCTCGGCACGCCCGTGACTCTCGGAGACATAGCCGATGTCAGGATAGGAGCCCAGCAGCCCAAGCTCGGGCTGGCCTCGGAAAGAGGGAAACCGGCCGTACTGCTCACTGTCACCAAACAGCCTGACACCGGCACTATAGAACTCACGGAAAAACTCGAAGCCGCCCTTGAGGATATCGGGAAAAACCTTCCGGAAGACGTGAATGTCTCGACCGACATTTTCCGGCAGTCCAAATTCATCGAGAGTTCCATAGACAATGTAAAGAGTTCTCTTTACGAGGGTGCCATATTTGTCGTCATAGTGCTTTTCCTCTTCCTTGCCAACGTGCGCACCACGGTAATCTCGCTCATAACCCTGCCGTTATCGCTGATGATGTCCATACTCATCCTTCAGGCATTCGGGATCACGTTGAATACCATGAGTCTCGGAGGACTTGCCATAGCCATAGGCTCTTTAGTGGACGACTCTATAGTCGATGTGGAGAACGTATGGAAACACCTTAGGGAAAACAGGGCGCTCCCGCCCGGGATGCAACGTCCGGTAATCGATGTCGTCTTCGACGCCTCGAAAGAAGTCCGTATGCCGATACTCAATTCCACGCTCATAATAGTCGTAAGTTTCGTGCCTCTGTTTTTCCTCAGCGGCATGGAAGGACGCATGCTCATACCTCTCGGCGTAGCCTTCATAGTGGCCCTTTTCGCATCCACTATCGTCGCCCTCACGCTTACTCCGGTGCTTTGCAGTTACATGCTCGGAGGAAACAGAAAAGACGGAAGCGTTCCGAAGGAAGGGTTCATTGCAAGATGGCTCAAAAAGCATTACCGCAACGGCCTCAATTGGGCCTTGAATCACAAGAAACCGGTCATAGGCATTACGCTCGCGCTTTTCGCCGTCGCCCTCGGACTTTTCTTCACTCTCGGACGCAGCTTCCTGCCGGCTTTCAATGAAGGCTCGTTCACCATCAACATAAGCTCGATGCCGGGAATCTCCCTGGAAGAATCAGACAGGATCGGAAGACAGGCTGAAGAGCTGCTGCTCACCATACCGGAAATCCAGACAGTCGCAAGAAAGACAGGCCGCGCCGAATTGGACGAGCATGCTTTGGGAGTGAACGTGTCGGAGATAGAAGCCCCGTTCGAGCTTGACGGACGTTCGCACAGGGAACTGCTTAACGAAGTAAGGGAAAAGCTATCCGTAATCGCCGGAGCGAATATCGAGATAGGACAACCCATAAGCCACAGGATAGATGCCATGCTGAGCGGCACGCAGGCGAGCATAGCCATCAAGCTCTTCGGTGAAAACCTTGGCGAAATGTACCGCATAGGGAACCTCATCAAAGACAAGATAAGCGATGTCGAAGGCATAGCCGACCTTAATGTGGAGCAGCAGATAGAGCGTCCGGAACTGAAAATAGTCCCTCGCGAGGACATGCTGGCCAAATACGGCATCCCTCTCCCTGCCTTTTATGAGTTCATCACCGTCAATATGGCCGGAGAAACCGTATCACAGGTATATGAAGACGGGAAATCCTTCAACTTAGTCGTAAGGGCGGATGAAGACTACAGGGGAAGCATGGAAGAAATAGCCGGGCTCATGATAGACGATGCGGACGGATGCAAAGTACCCCTGTCGTACGTTGCCGACATAGTTTCGTCATCAGGCCCGAATACAATCAACAGGGAGAATGTCAAAAGGAAGATAGTAATCTCGGCAAACACCGACGGCCGCGACCTGCGGGGAGTGGTAAACGACATACAGGCGATTGTGGACAGCGAAATAGACCTTCCCGAGGGATACCACATAGAATACGGCGGACAGTTCGAAAGCGAGCAGGCCGCAAGCCGCACGCTTCTCCTTACATCGCTTATGAGCATAGTGGTGATATTCCTGCTGATGTACATGGAGTTCAAGAGTCCGATGCAGAGCGGGGCCGTCCTCCTGAACCTGCCGCTCGCACTCATCGGGGGCGTATTCGCATTGCTCATTACCACCAAGGAAGTAAGCATACCGGCAATCATAGGTTTCATATCGCTGTTCGGGATAGCCACACGCAACGGCATGCTGCTTATCAACCGCTACAATTCCTTGGAGCATGACAACGGGGATTCACTCAGGAACAATATCATACACGGCTCCCTGGACAGGCTCAACCCGATACTCATGACAGCGCTTTCGACCGCCCTTGCATTGATTCCTTTAGCGTTTAGAGGAGACCTGCCGGGCAATGAAATCCAAAGCCCGATGGCGAAAGTCATACTCGGAGGCCTGCTTACATCCACATTCCTGAACGCATTCATCATACCTATCATTTATGAATGGATGACTTCAAGAAAAAGAAAACTGTCAAACAATTAATCGCATATCCGACAAAATGAAGAAAACGATAATATTTTTCATTTCCGTCATTGCCGCATCCAATCTTTGCGCGGCCCAGGAAATAGACACCGTCCTTGCACTCATCGAGCGGAACAACAAGGATTTACAGGTACTGCGCAAAAACAGCGAGGCCGCCCTTTTGGAAATCAGCACGGAAAACAATGTCCAACAGGATCTTTCCGTTTCCTACAGCCCGTTCTTCTCCAACGGGGTGAACGGTGTCTCGAGTTCCGAATTGGTTGTCTCCATGGGATTCGATTTCCCTACGCAATATGCGGCACGCAAAAAATGGAACGACTACAGGAACGAAGAGACAGGCAGGCAATATTCATTGCAACGCAGGGACATTCTGTTAGAGGCGAAACTGCTTTATCTCGAAATTGTCAGGCTGAACGCGGAAAAAGCCTTGCTCGAATCGCGCCTTGAAAATGCCGACAGGCTGCTGGCCCTTGTGGAAAAGAAATTCGGGGAAGGAGGAGCCACCGTGATAGAACTCAACAAGGCCAAGATGGACCGCATGAACATACGCACGCTTGCCGCGCAAAACGAAGCCGCCCGCAGGGCAGCTCTGCAAAACATAGAGGCCATGAACGGGGGGATGCCTGTCATCATAGAAAGCGAAGAATATCCACAGACACAGATGATCCCCGATTTCGAAACATATTGCGAATACATTTCGGCCTCCGACCTGTCAGTGCTGTCTGCCGAGGCTTCCGTGGATGCGGCCGCTCAGGAAATCAAAGTGAACAGGCAGAACTGGCTTCCGAAACTTGAAGTAGGATACCGAAGGAACACCGCCCTGAACGAGGCATCCAACGGTTTTCTCGTGGGGATTTCCGTTCCGCTGTTTTCCGGCATGAACAAGACAAAGACGGCGGAAGCCCGTCATTCGGCAGCCATCGCGAATCTGGAGAACGCCCGGTTGAAATCATTGAACGAAATGCGGTCTAAATACTACGAGGCCGTATCCCTCGCGGAAACCCTGAGAGAATACGACCTGCCACTGATGCTCGGCACGCTCGAAGCCCTTGAAAAAGCCGTGATCAACGGACAGTTTTCAATCATGGACTATTATGTGGAAGCCGACGGCATATACAACAGCCTCGCCGAGTACATGAACATGGAAAACAGATACCATGTCCTGATGGCCGAACTGTACAGGAACGAACTGTGACATCTTCCGCATCGTCAATCAGTCTTTGCGAAGCACCTCCGCAGGATTCACATTGACAAGCACGTACACCTGACGGACAATGGCTATGAATGCGACAAGCAGGACTATGGCGCAGCCGGCAACGTATACCCACCAGATGCCGGTAACGCGGTCGGCATAGTTTTCAAGCCATCTTGAAACCACAATGCAGGATACCGGGACGGAAACCGCCGCCGCCACTGCCACTATTTTCAGGAAGCCCGCCACGGTGCCCCAGAAAGCCGGTCGCCTCGACAGTCCGAATATCTTTCTGACAGCTACATTGCGGGCAGCCGCACGCGCATAATAAGTGCTCATGGCAAGCATCGCCATGGATGAAAGCATGAGGGTCAATATCGTAAAGATAGTAATCAGCTTGTTGTTGCCGCTCTCTTTCTTGAAATAAAACGAGAATTTCTCATCAAGCGATCCGACTGTCACGGCATTGGCAAGACCCCGGGCTTCATAAAATTCCATGATTTTCTTTACCGCCCTTTCCGTATCCCCGGATACCTTCACCAGCATTTCCCTGAGAAACATGAAATCCCCGGGATCATTCATATCCTGTATATAATAACAGACATTCATCCCCTTGCTGTCCTCTTCGGTCATATTGCCCTTTATGAAATCCCCCATGATTCCGCATACATTCAGCCCTTGTGAATTAAGCACTATCCCGGCTGAACCGTAGTCCGCCCCGAGATTGGACATCGCGCTTTCAGTAAGCCATACAGCACCTTCCACCGGATCGGAAATAACGGACACAGGCCTGAAGCCGAGCATCCTGAAAGCCGCCATGTCCCCGTAGAACCATTCTATCTGTACCTGTGTCCCGTCCTCGAGAAAATAACTTCCGGAAGTCCTTCCGCCGTCCACAGGATCGAACTGGACATAGCCTATGTCCGTCACTTCAGGCATTGCCCTGAGTTCGTCCGCATAAAACTCATCGGCCGATGTAACCCCGTTCACGTAAATCACCCCGTCTTTGGAATAACCCCTGTCTATATCAAGCATGTACCTCAACTGGACGAACATGGCCAAGGCTATGCACAAAGCAGTCGCAGCCACGAAATTCTGGACAAATACGAAGATATTGCCGAGTATCTGTTTTCCTCCCTTGCCGTAAGAGCCTTTCATCAGGTCTATCGGTTTGAAACGCGAAAATATCATTGCCGGGACTATCCCCGAGAACAATGATACCACGCACACGAACAATGCCAGAACGAGGCCCTGAAAGAGACCTATGTTCCCCAACACATCTATTTCCTTGCCTAACAGCCTGCCCATCAACGGCTCGAAAGCCGGGATCAACGCAAGGCCGACCACGAAAGCCACGGCAGTCAGTACGAAGGCCTCCGAAAGGAAGCGGAAGATTATCCCCCCTTTCCGTTCTCCCAACAATCTCCTTGCAGCCATTTCCTTGGCACGCGAAACAGTCTGTGCCACTGTAAGCGACACATAGTTGAGCATGGCAAAAACCAACAGCAGCACCCCGGCGGCGATGAACAGGCTTATGAAATTCCTGTCCACACTGTCGGTAAACGGCGCGCTGTATTCGGTAGCCCCGAAATGAATCTCCTTGAAAGGTATAAGGGCAACCCTGGAAGATATTCCGGATATATAAAGGTTGTCTTCCTGCTTCAGAATCCCTAATATCTGCTTTTCAAGTCCGCCCGTATCGGTTCCTTGGGTTATACGGAAAAATGTATTCGCCGTACCGTTGCCGTTATAAAGCAATGAAGGAAAAGCCTGCCCGTACAGTTCTATCCTGTAAATCATGTCCACATACGGGAAAACACTGTTCTTGAAATCCTTGAAAACCCCGGTAACGGTCAGGGGGATTGTCTCTTTGTCGATTGTTACATCGAACGTCTTCCCTATCGGGTCTTCATCGGGGAAATGCCGCGCGGCAAAACTTTCGGAAACAGAAACTGCATATTTTTCCGTCAGCGCATTGTCCCTGTTCCCGGAAACAAACGGGAAAGCGAAGAAGTCGAAAAAATTGGCATCCACTCCAAGGGCCTGCTGCTTGAAAGTCTCGTCCCCGACCGTCGCCGTCATCGTGAGACCTCCGAGAAAAGCCGTGGAGACCATCCTTGTCCCGTCCGTAATCTCCGGGAAAACACCCTGCACCTGCTCCTTAATCGTCGCGCTTCCCGCCGGGAAAACCCCGTCGCTCAGCAAATAGATATCTTCCGTACTTTCAAGTCCCGAGTCATACGACAGCTCCGTGAACACGTAATAAGAAATGAAGACGATGAAGGCCATCGCTATGGAGAGGCCTGCCACCTCTATGGCCGTATAAAGTCCGTTCCTTCCGAGGAATCTGAAAAAAGAAATCATACCGTGTATTTTAAAAATCATTCCGGCAGACTTCCAATAAAAACCGTGCAAAATCCGGCAATCGCTGATTATAAGAAGCTGTTTAAAATTTTTTCAAA
>JADIME010000086.1 GCA_017694935.1 Candidatus Merdivivens pullistercoris | reverse complement strand
ACCAATGTCAAGGCCGAAGGCGGCAGCGGCGAGTCCATCTTCTCGGACGTGACTGTAAAAGACGGGTACATGTACCTTACACTGGCCGACGGCACCGAAATCAGGATTCCTTTGACGGCGGAACTTGCCTTCGACTTCGGCACAGGCGGGAGCGTGCTTTACTTTGCTGCAGGCGAGAGCAAGACATTGGATTACACCATGAGCGGAGCGGAGACCTACACTATAACCAAGCCTGACGGGTGGCGCGCTTCGATAGAGGGCGAAGGCCTTGTGATCACGGCACCTGCCTCCGAGAATACCTTTGCCGAGACCGAGGGCGTGGTAAGCGTGATACTCTTTGCCGCAAACGGTCAGAGCTTCATGGCCGAGCAGGCGGTTGCAATAGGCGATACCCCGGATGTCCCTGATCTGCCTGATCCTGTAATAGGCGATTACTATTATTCCGACGGAACCTGGTCTTCCGAACCGGATGCTTCCAAAACTTTGATAGGTCTGGTGTATTGGGTGGGCGATGCGACATCGGATGATCCTGAATTGAAGGCCGATCATCCGGGCTGCACCCACGGTCTTGTCATGGCTCTCGGTGAAACCCCTACTCCATGGCAGTACAATTACGACGTGTACGGCAAGTTTGTAAACGACTGGGTCGTCGAGAATACGGATTACAGTCCGGTTTACACCAGGCCTTCAGGGGAATATTCCGAATATTTCAACAGCCGTGTGGGTTATAATTGCAGCAAGGCGCTCTCAGAGTTCAATGCCGCTCCCGAAAATGCGAAATGGCCGGTAGAAGCTATGCAGGTCGTGGAGCAATACAGAGAAGACGTGCCTGCTCCGGCCGTTTCGAGCGGATGGTATTTCCCTTCCCCTAAGGAACTGTCGCTTATGTGTTCAGGCGAAGTGGACGGCAGTATATGGGACATTGCGGAAGATACTGATGTCAAGGAGTTCCTGAACGGGATTCTCGGCACTTTGGACGGGGCTTCTTTGCTGAGTGCGTCCTATTGGAGCTGCTTCGAGTATAAGGAAAGAAATCCGTACTATGTGCAGTTCATCGACGGGGCTGTGTACAATGACATGGGCAAGAGCATGTCTTCCGACAACCTTAAAGTACGTTGCATACTCGCGTTTTAAGAAGCTTCTTAAACAGCCTCTGATTTTTGCAGCGTAGCCTGTGATGAAAACGGAATTTGCTGGAGCGTCCGGATTTAATCCGGTGTTTCGTAATTTACTGATAATGTGTATATTGCTACTATAATGGCGATTTCTATTTGCTCCAGCAGGCATGTTTTTACATAGCTGCTGGAGCATGCCGACTTAACTCGCAGTCGCGTGATGTATTGATTTACAGTATTTTGCGTAAAACCGACAATTTGTGGTTGCTCCAGGAATTTTCATAAATAGTTCCTTCCAGATAACACGAAGCATGAGGCCTGCCTCGACAATGTAAGCCGTCAGGCTTGCATTACATGTTTTGCCTTTTCTCGGGGGAAGGTAAACCAGTTTTGGGGGAAGGTGAACCAGTTTGCAACGAAACAGGTTCACTTCCCCTATTTTTTGTGAAAAATCGGGCAAATCATTTTCTGTAAAGAACAGTGCTGCATTGATATTTCAATTATCTTTGTAAGATAAAATTCCCTTGAGACCGTCAAAGGGTTCCATGTGGATTGGTTTGGAATATTATGAAGTTGATTCTTAATAAATTGGGTTTGCTGTTACTGCCGTTTGCAGTCGCTGTGATGTTTCCGGTTCATATTACTGTCGCCCGGGAATTGCCGGCATCCGGTGCGGAGCGGGAATATACCCTTGACAGCTGTTATGTGCTGGCTATGGAAAACTATCCTATGATCAGACAGTACGGGATCATACAAAAACTCGGCGAATTGTCGGCTAAGGATGCTCTGTCTGCATATGTCCCGCAGATCAACCTCGGGGGCGAGGCGGCGTATTACAGCGACGTGGTGGCTTTTCCCGAGAAAATCGAGGACCTGTTCAGCCAGTTTGCCGGAATGGATTTCGAGGGATTGAGGAATGACCAGTACAAGGTGGCTCTCGATATTAATCAGGCAATATGGGACGGCGGCTATTCCGGTGCGAAGAAGGCCATGGCGATAGCGGATGCCGAAGTCTCCGCAATGGAGACGGCCACGGAGCTTTACAGTCTGAAAAGCCGTGTAACGGAAGTGTATTTCGGCATACTTACAGTGGGGGCGATGATAGAACAGAGCGACATCGCGGCCGGCATCCTGAAAGACAATGAAAAGATGCTCGAAGCATGTGTCGCGAACGGGGTGGCCATGGAAAGCGACCTGAATGTCCTGAAAGCGGAAATACTTGCGACAGAACAGGACAGGATACGCCTTGCGGGTGCGAAAGATACCTACATACGTCTGTTGTCCCTGATTACGGGCAGGCCTATGGACGCTTCTACCGTATTTGCCGTCCCCGAAGAGAAACTTTACAAGGAAGAGTACGGGGAGGACGAGATACACCGTTATGAGCTGGCCCTGTTCGATGCGCATGAGTCGTCCCTGGATGCCCGGCGCAAGATGATAAACTCAAGTGTCATGCCCTCTTTCAGTCTTTTTGCCCAAGGATATTACGGCTATCCTGGCATGAACATGTTCGATGACATGCTCAATTACAAATGGGGACTCAACGGAGTGGTCGGTATAAGGTTCAGGTGGAACATCTCGGGGCTTTTCACCCGGAAAAACCATCTTGCCCAATTGGAACAATCGTCCGGTTCCCTTGAATTGCAGCGTGAAACTTTCCTTTTCAACAACAGGCTCCAGCAGGTACAGAAAAACAGCGAGATAGAACAAATGCGCGTGATAATGGAGCAGGACGAGCAGATCATCGGTTTGCGCACTTCGATCCGCCGTGCTTCGGAAGCCAGGCTGAACAACGGTACGATTACGGCGAATGACCTCGTGAGGGACATAGCGGCGGAGACAAAGGCAAGGCTCGACAAATCGCTCCACAGGCTGGAGTATTTGCAGAAAATATATGAAATGAAGTACATAGTAAATGATTAAACCGATTTTTATGAAAAATATTGCCGGGATAAAATATCTTCTTTTTGTAGCCTGCATGGCGGCTCTGGCCGTGTCCTGCAAGGACAAAAGCGGGGAGCCGATGGCTTCGGGCACGTTCGAGGCTGATGAAATAACGGTTTCCGCCGAGGCTTCCGGAAAACTGGTTTCCTTTACGGCGGATGAAGGCATGACTGTGTCGGCGGGACAGGTGGTCGGGCAGATAGATTCGCTCAGCCTTTATCTCAACAAAGAATTGATAGAGCGGAACATAGCCGCCCTGGAGGCCGGCAGGCCGGATGTGGAGGCGCAGTTGGGCGTGATGGAGGCGCAGTTGGAAAGCGGGAAACATGAGTTGGAGAGGCTTTCGCGCCTTCTTGAGTCCGATGCGGCCACGCAGAAGCAGTTCGATGACGCAGAGGCTTCGGTAAGGGTTCTTGAAAAGCAGATAGAAGCTACTGAATCGTCCCTGAACGGCCAGGTGGCGGGCATAGACGCCCAGATAGCCGGTCTCAGGGTGCAGATAGCCCAGGCGGAGGACATGTTGTCGAAATGCAGGATCGTTTCCCCAGTGGACGGCACTGTGCTTTCGAAGTATGCCAGTGCCGGAGAACTGGCTTCGGCCGGCCGTCCGCTTTTCAAGATAGCGGATATGAAACATGTTTTCCTCAGGGCTTATTTTACTTCCGGCCAGTTGAAAGACATAGCTTTGGGCCAGGATGTGAAAGTGACGGCCGATTTCGGGGGCGGGAATGTCCGCGAATATGCCGGGACGATAGTATGGATTTCGGACAAGAGCGAATTTACCCCGAAGAGCATACAGACCGACGACGACAGGGAAAACCTCGTTTATGCCGTAAAGGTGGCCGTTGAAAACGACGGCTATATCAAGATAGGCATGTTCGGGAAAGTTTCCTTGCTGTGACAGGGTACTATAACAGCAGGATTTAAAGGAGGATATGGGTATGACGGAAGTGTCCGTAAACGGTGTGTGCAAGAGCTACGGGAAGACCAAGGCTCTCGACAATATAGGATTCGAGACCGAAAAAGGGGAGATTTTCGGGATTATCGGACCTGACGGAGCCGGAAAGACCACGCTGTTCCGCATCATGACCACGCTGATACTTGCCGATTCCGGCAGCGTGGCCGTGGCCGGTTACGATGTCGTGAAGGATTTTTCCGAAATACGGAAGATAATAGGTTATATGCCGGGGCGGTTCTCCTTATATAAGGATCTTTCCGTGGAGGAAAATCTCTCTTTTTTCGCTTCGGTTTTCGGGACAACCATTCAGGAGAACTATCATTTGGTGGAAGATATTTACAGGCAGCTGGAACCTTTCAGGAAAAGACGTGCGGATGCATTGTCCGGCGGGATGAAACAGAAACTCGCGTTATGCTGCGCGATGATACACAAGCCGAGGGTGCTGTTTCTGGACGAGCCTACGACAGGCGTTGATCCGGTGAGCCGGAAAGAGTTCTGGAACATGCTTGCGCGCCTGAAAAGTCAGGGTGTTACGATCATAGTAAGCACC
Organism: Candidatus Merdivivens pullistercoris; assembly: GCA_017694935.1. GTDB lineage: Bacteria > Bacteroidota > Bacteroidia > Bacteroidales > UBA932 > Merdivivens > Merdivivens pullistercoris. The sequence goes on along the minus strand of JADIME010000086.1, from coordinate 18,386 downwards.
CCTTATATGGACGAGGCAAGCCTTTGCGACAGGATAGCTCTGGTAATGAACGGGCGTTTCCTGAAAATCGAGACACCGGAAAATATGCTCAGGCAATATGACAAGACTTTGTTTTCAGTGCGTTCGGCCAATAACGCTTCGTTGCTGAGGCAGTTGAGGAAAATGCCGGAGATAAAGAGCTGTTATCCTTTCGGGGAGACCCTCCATGCCGTTGCAGGGAAAGGTTTCGATATAGCGTCGCTGCCCGCCAGGCTTGTTTCCGACGGGGAAATACGGATTGACAGGATCAATCCCACGATAGAGGATTGTTTCATGGAGTTGAATGAAAAATAGGATGCCATGCCGGGGAATAATGCCATAGAAGTTGTTTCGCTCACGAAAAGATTCGGTGATTTCACGGCCGTGGACAACATATCGTTTTCCGTGGCCAAGGGGGAGATTTTCGGTTTTCTCGGAGCCAACGGCGCCGGGAAGACTACGGCGATGAAGATGCTTTGCGGACTGAGCCGCCCGACATCGGGGGATGCGACAGTGGCGGGGTACGACATAAACACCAATCCCGAAGATGTAAAAAGGAACATAGGCTACATGAGCCAGAAATTTTCCCTGTACGAGGATCTCACCGTTTATGAGAACATCGAGCTCTTTGCCGGGATTTATGGAGTGAAACGCAAGGAAATATCCCGCAGGGCAATCACTCTGCTTAAAAGGCTCGGGCTTTATGCCGAAAGAAAAACTTTCGTGGGGTCGCTCCCTTTGGGATGGAAACAGAAGCTCGCCTTTTCGGTCGCCATTTTCCATGAACCGAAAGTCGTCTTTCTCGATGAACCTACCGGCGGGGTGGATCCTGTCGCAAGGAGACAGTTCTGGTTTCTCATATATGAGGCCGCCGAAAGGGGCATAACCGTTTTCGTCACTACGCATTACATGGACGAGGCCGAATATTGCAACCGTGTCTCTATCATGGTGGACGGGCGGATAGAGGCTTTGGACACCCCTTCGGCCCTGAAGAGAAGATTCGGGACGGATTCGATGGACTCGATTTTCTATCAACTTGCCCGCGGGGCGAAACGGAGTGAATGACCATGAAACAGTTTCTCGCGTTCATACGTAAGGAATTCAGGCATGTCCTCCGCGACAAGAGGACGATGCTGATCCTTCTCGGGATGCCTGTCGCTCAGATTATCCTTTTCGGTTTTGCCATTTCTACTGAAATCAGGAATATAGATACCGTACTGCTCGTTCCGGAAACGGGCGAGAATATACGCAGGCTGTCTGAAAAATTCGACGCAAGCGAATATTTTTCCGTAGCAGGCGCCATTTCCGACGAGGACGGGGTGGATGAACTGTTCAGAAAAGGCAAAGCCGATCTTGTAATAGCTTTTTCCCCCGGTTTCGAGGAGGGCATCTATTCTCCGGACGGGGCTTCGGTCAGGCTCATGGCGGATGCTTCCAACACCAATGTGGCCTCGGCCATTGCTCTGTATGCCACTAATGTAATAAACGATTATGTGTCCGAGTGCGTTTCGTCTCCGGCGGTGACAGCGGCAACCGGGGTACAGCCGAATATACGTATGCTGTACAACCCCCAGATGAGAAGCGCATATACATTTGTCCCTGGAGTAATGGGGCTGATCATCATCATTATATGCGCAATGATGACCTCGGTGTCCATAGTCAGGGAGAAGGAAACGGGCACAATGGAGCTGCTGTTGGTGTCTCCCGCAAAGCCTATCGTGGTGATTATAGCCAAGATGGTGCCGTATTTCGTGGTGTCGATGATCAATTACCTTACGATACTTGCATTGTCGGTATGGCTGCTGCATATCCCGATTTCCGGAAGTTTCTGGGCCTTGACACTGTTGTCGGTGATTTACATCATACTGTCGCTTGCCTTGGGACAGCTGATATCCACCATTGCCAAGACACAGGTGGCGGCGATGCTTATGTCGGGTTTCATGTTATTGGTGCCGGTGCTGTTCTTCTCGGAACTGTTGTTCCCGGTAGACGGGATGCCGTTAGTGTTCAGATGGTTTTCGGACCTGATTCCTGCACGGTGGTACGTGATGGGGGTAAAGAAGATCATGATAGAGGGGCTGCCTATGTACTATGCCGCACGCGAGTTAGTGATACTTTCGGTCATGGCGGCGGTGATTATGGCGGTAAGTTTAATGCGTTATAAAAACAGGATGGAATGACACTCGGTTTTCTGTTGGCAAAGGAGTTCAAGCAGTTCATCCGCACTCCTGTATTCATCGGGCTTACATTGGTCTTTCCGGCTGCGATAATGCTGGTGATTCCGTGGATAGTCAGCATGGATATAAAGAACATAGGTGTCGTAGTCGTGGATTATGACCGTAGCGGTGCTTCTTCGGACTTTATAAGTGCCGTAGGGGCTTCGGGCTATTTCATAATGGACGGCATGGTACCCGATTACGATGCCGCGCTGAGAAAAGTCGAATTGTCCGAATCCGATGCCGTCATAGTGATTCCCGACGGCTTCGAGCGGGATCTGCTTTTTGAGGGAGGCGCGCCGGTGCAGGTCTCAATCAATGCCGTGAATGAGACACGGGGTACTCTCGGGGCCAGTTACCTTGGGGCGATTTGCGCTTCCTTTTCGGCGGATTTCTTTGAAAAGCACGGAACAATGCCGCAATTCTCCCGCCCGGACATGCAGGTTCCGAATATAGAAGTGTCCGTGCAGAACCGTTACAATCCTATGATGGATTACAAATGGTTCATGATTCCCGGGCTGTTCGTCATCATACTTGTCATGCTGTGCGGTTCCCTTCCGGCAATGAACATAGTGGGCGAAAAGGAGAAGGGAACGATAGAGCAGATCAACATCACCCCGGTGTCCAAGACTGTTTTCATCCTCTCCAAGATGATACCGTATTGGATAATGGGCGTCGGGGTGCTTGCGATATCCATGGTCATTGCCTACGTGGTTTACGGGCTCGCCCCTTTGGGAAGCCTGTGGGTGATAGCGGTCTTTTCTTTGATATTCATTTTTGCCGTGTCGTCTTTCGGGCTTATGGTGTCCAATTATTCCAATACCACGCAGCAGGCGATGTTCGTGATGTTTTTCTTCGTATTGGTCTTCCTCCTGATGAGCGGCCTTCTTACGCCTATCGAGTCGATGCCTGAATGGACACAGGTGATCACGTACGTCAATCCGCTCAGGTACTATATCGAGATGATGAGGTCGGTGTATCTCATGGGCGGAGGTTTCGGGGACCTGATGCCGCAGCTGTGGGCGCTTATTGCCTTTGCCGTCGTCCTCGGCAGCTGGGCGGTGCTGAGCTACAAAAAACAGTCGTGACCGTAGTTACATATCAAATAAATTTTGTATCTTGCCGTGTTTTCATGAATTTGTGAAAAGGCAATACAAATTTTTAATGATAATAAGATCCATATGAGAAGATTCTTTTTTGGCGCGGCCCTGGCTTTGGCCGCATTGTTTGCAACGCGGCAGGCCGATGCTTGTACTAACGTGTTGGTGACCCCCGGAGCTTCGGCGGACGGGTCGTCTTTGGTTTCATACGCGGCGGACTCCCATGCCCTGTACGGTGAGCTTTACTATCATCCTGCCGCTGTCTTTCAGAAAGGTGCCATGTTGGAGATTTATGAATGGGATACAGGAAAATTCCTCGGTACCATCCCTCAGGTGGCACGTACTTACCAGACGGTCGGCAATATGAACGAGTACCAGCTGATCATCACCGAGACTACATACGGGGGCCGTCCCGAACTTACAGACCCCAAGGGTATAATGGATTACGGTTCTTTGATTTACATAGCCCTTCAGCGTGCGAAGACCGCCCGTGAGGCGATTGAAGTCATCGTGGACCTTGCCAATACGTACGGATATTATTCTTCGGGAGAGTCGTTCTCGATAGCGGATCCTAATGAAGTGTGGATCATGGAGCTGATAGGCAAAGGCCCGGACAACAAAGGGATAGTGTGGGTGGCGCGCCGTGTGCCTGACGGCTATATCTGCGCACATGCCAATCAGGCACGCATAGACCGTTTCCCGTTGGACGATCCTGAAAACTGCCTTTACGCTCCCGATGTGATTTCTTTCGCAAGGGAAAAAGGCTATTTTGACGGTGAGGACTCCGAATTCAGTTTCTGCGAAGCATACGCGCCGTACAATTTCTCGGGTCTGCGCGGCTGCGAGTCGAGGGTATGGGCCGCTTTCAATATCCTGACCGGAGGCAAATTCGTTTTCACTGATGAAAACGGGCAGGAAGTCACTAAGGATGCATACGATTACATAGATTTCGCCATGGGAAGGGATGCTTCCAACAAGATGCCGCTTTTCGTAAAGGCTCAGGGAATCACTGTGAAGAACGTGGCCGATGTAATGAGGGATCATTTCGAGGGAACCCCTATGGACATGACTGTGGACATAGGAGCCGGCGGCAATGCCCTCCCTTACAGATGGCGTCCTATGGATTTCGAGTATGAAGGCAAGACATACGTGAATGAAAGGGCGATAGCTACCCAGCAGACAGGCTTCTGGCTGGTGGGGCAATCCCGAAGCTGGCTTCCGGACGTGATCGGAGGCATCTTGTGGTTCGGTACCGACGATGCCGCCACATCGTACCTTACACCTATATATACTTCAATACTCGATGTCCCTGAATGTTTCGAGGTAGGGAACGGTTCCATGCTCGAATATTCTCCGACATCGGCATTCTGGATGACCAACAGGGTTGCCAACGCTTGCTACAAGATGTACGATGTGATGGCGGCAGACGTGCGTTCGAGGATAGATGAATTCGAGAATTCCACATTGGCCGAAATCCCGGAAATAGACAGGAAGGCCATGGAGTATTATGAATTGTATAAGAAAAACGGCACCAAGCGGTACAACAGCAACGGCGGAAAGAAGGCTGCCGTTCCATTCGAGGAGGTAAGAAAATACCTTACGGAGTATACGGTAAATACCGCCCAGGGCATATTCTCGGACTGGTGCGATCTTGAAGTGTATCTTTTGCTCAAATATATCGACGGCAACGTGAAAGGGCAGAACCCTGACGGAAGCTGGATAACGAACGGATATACCGACAGGATACCGGGCAAGATAACCAATCCCGGCTATACCGAGAAATGGAAAGAGGCCGTGGTGAAGGATCATGGCGATATATTGGAAGTTACTGAATTGTAACGGATCATCGCTTCTGTCCGCCAAGGGAAACTAATGGTTCCCGCGGGCATTAAACAACTTCTAAAAAAAACGACGGACAGGGGGCTGTGTCAAATGGTAAATTTTGGCGCAGCCTCTTGCAATTATGGCACGCCTTATGACACGCCGCACCTTTCGATTTGTTTTTTTAATCGGAATGTCCTAATTTTATGCCCGATATGGTTTTTATCTGATTTAACGGAGGAATGACTATGAAAAGATTCATTACCATACTGCTCATGGCTATGTTCCCGTCGGTTCACGTTCTTGCCGACGGAGGTTTGTGGATGGTCAATCTCGTGGACAAGGTTCTTGCCGCCAGAATGCAGGAAGCGGGCATGAGGTTCGATCCTTCGGCGATATATGATCCGGCGAAGATTTCGTTTTCCGACGCGGTGGTGTCTTTGGATTTCACATGTACTGCAAGCATGGTTTCCGACAAGGGCCTGATGATAACCAACCATCACTGTGCGTATGCCGACATAAGCGCCCTTAGCACCGAAGAAAACAATTATCTTGAAGACGGCTTCTGGGCCCTGGACATGGATGAAGAGATTCCCGTTCCCGGCAGGAAAGCCTATTTTCTTCGTTATGTCATAGATGTGACTTCCGATGTGGAAGAATACACGGAACAGACCCGGATGGAAGGCAAGTCCGTGAATCTGCACAGGATGCGTTATCTGATGGAAAAGGCCGTGCGCGATGAAACCGGCTATGAAGCGCGGTTGTCTTCTTCGTGGTGCGGCGAAAAGTATTATATGTCCCTTTATGAAGTATACAGCGATGTGAGGCTTGTCGCTGCCCCTCCTGCTGCTATTGCTTCTTTCGGAGGGGACACGGACAATTGGCAGTGGCCGCAGCACAAGGGCGAATTTGCGATTTACAGGGTATATGCCGCTCCTGACGGTTCTCCGGCCGAATATTCTCCGGACAATGTGCCTGTGCGCCCGAGATATTTTTTCCGTATTTCCGACAAAGGGTACGGTCCCGGGGATTTTTCCATGATATTGGGTTACCCCGCATCTACTGACAGGTACAGCTCTTCTTTCGCGGTAAAGGATGTGGCGTTCAGGATAAATCCGATTACAATCAAGCTGAAAGACGGTTATATGCGGATTATGCGCAAGTGGATGTCGCAGGATCGGCAAGTCATGATAAAATATTATGACAAGCTGTTCAGCCTCAGCAACAGCCGCGAATACGACGCCGGAGAGTCCGACAATATCGTGCGTTATCACATACTCGATTCCATAGCTTTGAGGGAGTCCCGTATGCAGGAATGGGTTTCCATGTCTGCCGACAGGGATGCGTACTGGGGAAATCTCTTGAGTGACATGAAAGAAAAATACCTTCTGATGGCCGGAGTTTCCGACGAGGCTTTGTATTTCCGAGGGACGTTCCGGAACGGGACGGGACTGTACCCGTACGTCAGGGCCTTGGCCATACATCGAGGCAGGCACGGGGACAGCCCCAAGACAGTGACATGTTTCCAGGAGGCTTTCGAAAATGCCGGGAATATGTGGAATGTCATGGACAGGCGGGTAGAAAAAGAACTGTTGGAGTATGCCGTGTCGGAATTCTATTCCAATGTGGGCAAGCGTTTCTGGAGCCCGTTCCATGAGTACCTGAATCGGGAATTCGGGGACGACTACGCCGCAATGGTGGATTATGTATGGGACAATTCGTTTTTTACTTCCGATGTGAAATACGATTCTCTGAAAGATGTACTGTCTCCGATTTTTTCCGATGAACGGTCTTACGATGTGGAAACATGCGATTCGGTATGCGCGGTGTTGCGGGACAGGATTTCGTTGTATTATGATCCGTTGTACCAGCTTTTGCGCAGCACGGACATGTATTCGTTCTACAGTGTCATGAGCGAACTGGAAAACGGTGTTTCGGTCAGGATGCTCGAGGACGAATATGCAAGGCTGCTTTACGGAATGCGTGAGGATCAGGGCGTGCCGCAGTATCCCGATGCCAATTCGACCATGAGGCTCAGTTATGGCAAGATTTCCGGATATTCCCCTCGCGATGCTGTCTGGTATTCATGGAACAGCACAACGGACGGGATATTGCAGAAATATGACCCTGACAATGCGGATTTTGCCCCTGACGGGCGTTTTATGGAACTTGTCCGTAACAGGCAATGGGGCAGATGGGCGGCCGGCAAGACGATGCAAGTGGATTTCCTTACCGACAATGATGTGGCTCCAGGCAATTCCGGAAGTCCGGTTCTGAATGCGGACGGCGAACTGATCGGCCTGGCTTTCGATGCCAACGAGCAGTCGCTTGCGGGAAGTTTTTATTATTCGGAGGATTACAATAAGGCAGTCTGCGTAGATATCAGGTATATACTGTGGATACTCGATGAATATGCGGGTATGGACAGGCTTCTGGACGAGATGGGGTTTTAATAAAAAAGAGTAAAGATATGTATGTAAACGTGGCGCTTACAGGCGCGACAGGTACGATGGGCGGAGCGACCATGGAGGCTTTGTTGCGTGAAGGGTGTTTTAAGGTCAGGGTATTGGCTAGACACTCCGGGAAAAACGTAAAGATGTTGTCTCCGCTTATAGATGACGGAAAAATTTCCGTGGTTTGGGGGGATCTTGCAAATCCGGATTCTTTGAAAGAACTGATAGAAGAAAGCGACATATTGTTGCATATAGGGGGGATGGTGTCGCCCCGGGCCGATTGGTATCCCGAAGAGACGATGAGGGTGAATACTTCTTCGATGCGCAATATCGTGGATGCCTTGGTCTCAAGCGGGCGTACCGACATGCCGGTAATCAACATAGGCTCCGTGTCGCAGACAGGCAACAGGGAGGTATCCAACCGTTTCGGCCGTACCGGGGACCCGATAGCCCCCGCCCGTTTCGATGCATACGCCATGTCAAAGTGCATAGCGGAACGGACACTTGCAGAATCCCCTCTTAAAAGGTGGGCAAGCCTCAGGCAGTCGGGAATACTGTATCCTAAACTGCTGATGAAAGCCAACGACCCGATAACCTTCCATGTCCCTTTGAACGGGATGCTGGAATGGGCGACAGTGGAGGATTCGGCGCGGCTGATGGTCAATATATGCAAGGCTGAAATTCCGGAGACTTTCTGGAAACGTTTTTACAATATAAGCAGCGGGAAGGCTTATCGGCTTACAAATTATGAATTCGAGGAGATGCTCCTTTCGGCTATCGGGATCAAATCCCCGAAAAAGGTTTTCGAGCCGCAGTGGTTCGCTCTGAAAAATTTTCACGGACAATGGTATGCGGATGCCGGCAAGCTTGAAAAATATTTCAGTTTCAGGGAAAATATCCCGGCTTCGGAATATTTTCGGCGTATGGTGTCGAAAGTCCCGTCCTATTTCAGGCTCGCGCGCTTTTGCCCTTCGTTTGTAATGAAAGCATTCATGGGGCATGTCGCAATGAATAAGACCCTAGGGACGAGGTATTGGGTAAAAAGCGGGAATGAGGCGCGTGTAGATGCCTTTTACGGTGGCATGGAGGCTTACAGGGGCATTAAGCCGTGGAAAGGTTTCAGGCTGGAATTTCCGGAAACCGATCCTGAGCCTTCCGAACTTCAGTCCATTCTTCTTGAACACGGATATGACGATGGGGCTTCTTCTTCCTCATTGAATGCTACCTCCCTGCAGGAAGCGGCTGCATTCAGGGGAGGGCGGGTAGTCTCTGCTCCGGATTGTACGGGAGAAGAACTTCTGGATGCCAAGGTAGAGTGGGAGTGCCATGACGGTCACAGGTTTGTCTTGTCTCCCCGTACCGTGCTCAAGGGAGGATACTGGTGCCCGGAATGCATGGAATCCCCGGACGATTACCCGAGGCAGGCGGTTCACAATAAGTTTTTGGCACAGGTAGTGGCTCCCCTCCACGACGGCCATGACGGATATAAAGAGGATACTGTGTAATCTGGCAGATGTAGTATTGCCCCGCAGGTGTGCGGTGTGCGGGAAGTTTCTGTTGGCGGACGAGCGGGATATATGTCTGGAATGCCTGTGTGACATTCCTTATACTCATTCATGGAATGACAGGGACGCGTGGCTGTTGTCCTTGTTTTATTACAACGATGTGTCTCCTTACAGAAGGCTGGCCTTGTCCGTGAAATATATGGGCAACTCTTCCTTGGGGCGGCGGATGGGACGGATTCTCGGCATCAGGACGGCATTTTCATCTGTCAGGCCTCATATCGACATTGTCGCCCCGGTTCCATTGCACTGGCGGCGTAAATGGTCGCGCGGGTACAATCAGGCCGAGGAGATAGCTTCCGGCTTCGTGGACGGTTACCGTTCAGTGGCGTACGGCGGCATTGCGGAAACCGGCATTGCTGAAGCCTGCATTGTGGAAGACTGTACTGTGGAAGCGGCCGGGCCTGTCCTTGCGCAGCGCGGAGGTGTTCCGTCCGCTTGCCGGCAGGGAGCTGATACAATCCTGTTGCCTTCTTTGCTTAGGCGCAACCGTCATACAAATTCGCAGACAAAAGTAGGAGTGGACTCGAAGGCGGGCAATGTGCGCGGGGCTTTTTCGATAGGGAAAGACCGGCGGGCATTCGAAGAACTGCTGTCGCGGCGCGGGCATCTGACCGTGTTGCTCATGGACGACACATGCACTACCGGAGCGACGTTGTTTTCATGCGCCGATGCACTCAAACCGTACCGGGGGAAAGTGGATGTGCTGTTTGCGGCCATGGCAAAGGTGCGGGAAGATTGAGAAGCTATTTAAAATTTTTTCAAAAGTTCTTTGTGACACCATTCCGGCATGTTTCCGCCGTTTTTATCGTAAAATAGCGTTGCTATTCTCCTCAAAAAATGGCAAAAACCAGCACGAAAGCCTGCCTCAAATGTTCTGAGAAAAAATTTTAAACAGCTTCTGAGAATCCGTATAAAATTTTGCGGCCATTTCTTGCAAAGCCGGGAACGGGACGACTTAACAGTTGTCATTGTAATCCACTATCCCACAAATTGTTATGATAAACCCACAAAAAATCACTGTTCCGAGCGAGATCCACCTCTACCTCGTTCGGAACATAAATTTTACGGCATATTTTTGCTGGTTAATTCATATACAGCTATTTGCATGTATTCAAGGTTAAGTCGGGACGTTCCCGTTTTTACACGGATTGTAACGGCTCGCTCCGTACTTGACTTTTGCCCTTTCATCACCCTAAATGTCCAGATGACCTATAATTATTCTTCTTTCTGTGCCTGCCTGTCGCCCTGGGCCTTGAATGATTTTTCTATGGCGTCCCTCAGTTCTCCGCTGTTGTTTACCGTTGTGGCTTTCCCGTCTGTGATGAAGGAGATGCGCCCTGTCTCTTCCGATACCACTATGGCATCCGCGTCAGTCTCTTCCGTAACGCCGATGGCTGCCTTGTGCCTCATTCCGAAGTGGCTTGGGAGGTTGGGGTTTTCGCTGATGGGCAGGGTGCAGCGCGCCGCGACTATCCTGTCTTTGGATACTATCATGGCCCCGTCGTGCAGCGGGGAGTTTTTAAAGAATATGTTCATTATCAGCCTGTGGCTGATGATGGCGTCTATCGTGTCTCCGGTTTCTATTATGTTGTCGAGGTTGGACAGGTGCGGGATGATTATCAATGCTCCCGTCTTGTCGTCGGACATTCTCACGCAGGCCTCCACTATTTCGTTTACGGATTTGAATGTAAGTTCCGATTTTCTGTTTTGGCCGAAAAGTATCCTGAAAAGGCCGCTCCTCTTGCCACTTTTCATGTACCGCATGCCTATGTGCAGCAAGAAGCGCCTGATTTCCTGTTGGAACAATACTATCAGGGCGATGGTTCCCACGCCTATTACCTGGCTTATTATGGCCGAGGTGAGCTTCATGTTCAGGGCGTCCACGAGGATCCATACGAACAGTATCATGAGTATCCCCAAAAATATCCCCATGGCGGCAGTTCCGCGTATCAGCTTGAATATTTGATAAATGAGCAATCCTACGAGAATGATGTCGAGGATGTCCATGAATGATATGTTTAGAAAATCCAACATGATGAATCCCGTTTTAATTTGAATCTACAACCTGCAAAGATAAGATATTTGTTGCTATCTTTGCACCTTACTGTTGCTGTCAGGAATGGAAAATGAATATTCGGACATTTTAAGAACGGAGCACAAACTCGGTTTCGACAAGATAAGGAGCCTTGTCAAGGGAAAATGTTCCATGAAATACTCGATGGAGCGTGCGGAGACTGAAAATTTTTCAGTTTCCCGGGAAGAAATATCGTCGAGGCTGGAACTGACCGACGAGATGAGGATGATACTGATGTTTGAGGATTCATTCCCTTCGCAGGGATTCGAGGACTGCATGGATTTCCTCCTCCCTTTGAAAGCAGGGTCTTCATATATAGACACAGTGTCCCTCGGAAAGCTTCGCAAGGCTTTGAATGCGGTAAGGCGGATAGTGGGATTTTTCGATTCCGTGAAGGACGGCCTTTATCCCTGCCTGAAGGAAATGTCCTCGCCTATTATGTGTTTCCCGTTGGTAATCGACAGGATAGACTCCATCATTGACCGTTTCGGGGAGATACGCGATACGGCGTCCGGGCTTCTTGCGGATATCAGGCGGTCGCTCAGGGAAGCCGAGACTTCCATAGCGCGCAAGGCCCTGGCGGTGTTGCAGAAAGCGCAGCAGGAAGGGCTTGTGGACAAGGATGCGACTGTTTCCATGCGGGACGGGAAGATGCTGATACCTGTGCCGGCCTCGAACAAACGCAAGCTCCGGGGGTATGTCTATGACGAGTCCGCCACGGGCAAGACCGTGTTTATAGAGCCGGACGAAGTCGTGGAACTCGACAACAGGGTCAGGGAACTCCTTTTCGCGCAGGAACGCGAAATCATGAGGATTCTTTCCGAATTTACCGATTTCCTGAGGCCTTACATAGACGATATCGTCGATTCTTTCCGTTTTCTCGGGGAAATAGATTTCATAAGGGCGAAGGCCTCCCTTGCATTGGATTTCATAGCAGGGAAACCCATAATTTCGGACAACGGGGAGCTGAATCTCAGGAAAGCCCGTCACCCGATACTTGAAAAAGCCCTGAAAAAGGAAAAGAAGGAGATAGTGCCTCTTACCCTTACACTCACTCCCCAGCGTCACATAATGCTGATTTCAGGCCCGAATGCGGGCGGCAAGTCCGTTTGCCTGAAAACGGTTGGGCTTCTGCAATATATGTTCCAGTGGGGAATGCTCATCCCTTCTTCGGAAATATCCGAATTGCCGGTATTCGATGCCGTATTGGTGGACATAGGGGATGACCAGTCGATTGAAAACGATTTGAGTACCTACAGTTCGCACCTTGCCAACCTGAGGGAGATGCTTGCGAGGGCGACGGACAGGACATTGATACTGATAGATGAATTCGGCTCGGGTACGGAGCCGGCTGCCGGAGGTGCGATCGCTGAAGCGGTTCTGGCTGAGTTGGACAAAAGGGGGACCTTCGGGGTAATCACTACGCACTACACCAACCTGAAACTCTATGCTTCATCAAGCAACGGGGTCATAAACGGGGCAATGCAGTTCGATGTACAGAATATTACTCCTTTGTTCAAATTGGAAATGGGGCTGCCGGGAAATTCATTCGCTTTCGAGCTTGCGAGGAAAATGGGGCTTCCCGAAAGCATACTCAAAGATGCGGAAGCCCGTGCCGGAGAGGAGTTCGTGGGCATTGAAAGGAATCTCCGCCGTATCGCCCGTAGCAGAAAGGTCCTGGATGAGAAGGTGGCCCGTATAAAAGTGACCGACAAGACTCTCGACAGCCTTACCGAGCGGTATCAGAAAGAACTTGAAGCCTTGAAGCAGATGAAACGTGAGATCATCAGCGAGGCAAAGAAAGAGGCGAAGGATATAGTTTCCGGAGCAAACAAGCTCATTGAGAATACGATACGCAGCATCAGGGAATCACAGGCGGAAGCGGCGCAGACAAAAGAGGCACGCAGGCAGGTAGCTGCATTTTCGGCATCTTTGGAAGCGGAGGTTCCCGATTCGGACGAGATTGACCGTAAGATAGAACGAATCAGGGCAAAACGCGAGAAAGAGGCTGCAAGGAAATTGAAGCGGGCTACAGACCGCGAACGGGCGGAAATTGAAAGGAAAGCCCGCGAAGAGGCCACCGAGAAAGCGTTCCGCGAGGCTCCGGTCGTCGTTGGCGACAGGGTCAGGGTGAAGGACAGCGGTTTGGTGGGCGAAGTGACACGTGTGTCCCCGAAGCAGCTGTTCATATCGATAGGGAATATTTCGAGCCGGGTTTCGCCGGACAAGGTGGAGAGGATCTCTTCCGGCGAGTTTAAGAAAACGGTGTCCGAATCCCGTTCATGGCAGCCTTCGCGGGGGGAAAATCCGGTGTTGAGGGAAAAACGGCTTAATTTTAAAATGGAATTGGACGTCCGCGGGGAAAGGGTGTCGGATGCCATTAATATCGTAACCCATTATATAGATGACGCGATAATGCTCGGAGTGTCTTCCGTGAGGATCCTTCACGGGAAAGGCACGGGCGCTTTAAGGGAAGAGATACAGAAATACCTGAAAACCGTTCCCGGCGTAGCTTCGGTCAAAGACGAGGACATACGTTTCGGCGGTTCGGGCATTACGGTGGTTAAGTTTGACGATTAAGATTGTATGTGATATGTTTAGTTGTAAATTTCGTTTTATGGCGGCCGTGCTGGCCGTTGTCTCTATGCCTTTCATGGTGTCTTCATGCAACGGGAACGGAGAAGCGTCGGCAGAGGATGTCGCAAGGATGTTCATGAATTGCTGCCTGTCAGGAGACATGGAAGGAGTGTATGAATACTGCTCGCCGTCCGTCGCGGAGGAGGCTGAAGATATTTTCGGGGACAAGGACGATGTGGACAGCAACGTGAACGCGGTTTTCAGGGAAATGCTGTTGCAGACAGAGATAGTTTCCGGCAAGACAGCGAAGAACGGCAAGGATTCCGCCATGGTTTCTTTGCGTATGCGCGGGGCTTCCGGGGAGTATGAGAGCAGTCTGTTGTTGGTGAGGTCGGGCGAGAAGGGATGGGAAGTACAGGAAATCGTGAAAGATCAAGAGCTATAAGGGCGGAGTCGGGAGCCACCGGTGTCGCCGGAGAGGATGCGGCGGCAAGGTATTTATGTTCTCTCGGACATCGGATCCTGCATAGAGGATGGCGTTCGCGCCATCTCGAGGTGGATATTGTCTCCCATACGCAGGGCTGCCTGCATTTTGTAGAGGTCAAGACACGTTCAGACCGGGATTTCCGTCCGTCGGACGCGGTGGACGGCAGGAAAAAGAGGAATTTGCTGAACGCCGCCAGGGCATATCTTGCCTCCAATCCTACCATGGATGAAGTCCATTTCGATGTAGTGGCCGTGTATTTCGGTGCGGACGGTGGTGCGATTATTGAATACATGGAGGAGGCTTTTCTTCCGTATTTTTAGGAAACAGTTTTCTTTTTTGTGAAAAATCGAAACTTTATTCGGGGGGAAATGCCGTTTTTTTAATAACTTTGCATACAGAATCTTAATTTTTAAAATTCTTGATTATGAGAAACCGTTATTGTGTCATTATGGCCGGGGGTGTAGGCAGCCGGTTTTGGCCTGTCAGCCGCAATAGCATGCCTAAGCAGTTTCTGGATATTACCGGGTCGGGAAAGACTTTTCTGAGGGAGACTTTCGACCGTTTCGCCAAAATCCTCCCTGCCGAAAATATTTTTGTGGTTACGGGGCGGATATACGCTGATATAGTAAACAGGCAGTTGCCTGAATTAAAAGACGAAAACATACTTCTTGAACCTTACGGGCGCAATACCGCGCCATGCATAGCGTACGCATTATATAAATTGCTGGCAAAGGATCCGGAAGCCACAATGGCGGTGGCTCCTTCCGACCATTGGATTAAGGATGAAGACCTGTTCCTGAAAGATATTCAGGCCGCATTCGATCATGCCGAACACAATCCGTCATTGGTTACCCTGGGCATAAAACCGACACGTCCGGAGACGAATTACGGTTATATACAGGTGTCGTCTTCCTCGCAGAACAAATACAAGGGAGGGGCGATGCCGGTCAAGACATTTACCGAAAAGCCCGATCTTGAGATGGCGGAAATTTTCGTAAAAAGCGGCGAATTTTATTGGAATTCCGGAATTTTCGTGTGGAAATTGTCCACGATCAGAGAGGAGCTGGAAAAATACATGCCCGAGCTGGCGGCGCAGTTCGACGGCTGGCGCGATGCCTTGTGGACTGATGGGGAGGATGATTTCATAGAAAAGGCATACGGTGACTGCCCGAAGATTTCGATAGACTATGCGGTCATGGAAAAGACGGACAAGGCATGGCTGATTCCGGCCGAATTCGGCTGGTCGGATCTCGGGACATGGGAGTCTTTGTACAGATGCGCGTCCGATGTGGACGACAGGGGCAATGTGTCGAGAGTGGAAGATTGCCTTGTTTCCGACACGGAAGGCTCTCTGGTGCTTTCGACAGAGAAAGACAAATTAGTGGTGATTAAGGGATTGAAGGATTTTATAGTAGTTAATACCGATGACGTTCTGATGGTCTGCCCGAGAGACGAGGCTGCGGTGAAGCAGGTTGTCACGGATTTGTCCATGAGCGACTTCAACCGGTACAAATAGAAACAAATAAAAGTTTTATGAGTTCAAAGACAGATTTGAATATAAATTCCGAAACCGCTGCATTGAAGGCGGTGATTCTTCATACGCCGGGCAAGGAAGTGGAGAACATGACTCCGTCCAACGCCCACAAGGCGCTTTACAGCGACATACTGAGTCTCCCGATAGCCGAGCGGGAATACAGGCAACTGAGCGGCGTGTTGTCGAAGGTGGCAGACACTTATCAAGTGTCCGATTTGCTTAAAACGGTTCTTGACGACACCGGGGCCCGGGCCGGGTTGGTCTCTGAGATTTGCGAGGCCGAATCCGCCAAGGAGCTTGCCGCCGAACTCATGCGTCTTCCGTCAGACCAGCTTGCTCGTTATCTTATTGAAGGCATGCCTTTAAGGTACGGCTCATTGACGTCTTTCCTCAGCGGGGAACGTTATGCGCTGCCTCCTCTGTACAATTTTTATTTTACCCGCGACTCCGCCGTCGTGATAGGCGGGAATGCCATGATATGCAAGATGGCCAACAAGGTAAGGGACAGGGAGGCCATCATCATGAAAGCCATTTATTCGTCCGGCGGGGTGTTCAATTGCAATGTCATCGAGCCGGGGAAAAACCCTAAATATTCGGGAAAGGTCAAGATAGAAGGAGGGGATGTCCTCGTGGCAAGGAAAGACCTGCTCGTCATAGGAAACGGGCTCAGGACCTCGACCGAGGGAATCGACGCGTTGATAGAGGAGCTTTCCGCTCCGGCGGCCATTTCGTCATTCGGAACGGACGGAAAATTCGACGTGATAGTGCAGCAGTTGCCTTCGTCTCCGGATTCGTTCATACATTTGGACATGGTGTTTACACTGCTCGGTAACGGGAAGTGCATGGCCTACAAGCCTATTGTCATGGATCCGAGCGTTTACCGTACCATAAGCCTCCATGTCGAAGGCGGCAAGGTGACAAATATCGTTTCCGAACAGAACCTGCTGTCGGCCTTGGAGAAAAAAGGCATGGAGCTTGAGCCTGTCGTGTGCGGGGGAAGCAATTCGTGGACACAGGAAAGGGAACAATGGCACAGCGGGGCCAATTTCTTTGCTTTCGCTCCGGGAAAGGTCATAGGCTACATGCGAAACAAGGCTACCATCGACGAGTTGGCCAAGAACGGTTTCGAGCCGATAAAGGCATGGGACATCATTGAAGGGAAGCGTTCTTTGGACGACGCCGGCGATTGTGTCGTAATGGTGGAAGGCTCCGAACTTCCTCGCGGTGGCGGCGGAGGCCGTTGCATGACGCAGCCGGTGGCAAGGGTTTGATCTTCCGGTGGCCAGAGTTTGGTCTTGCCGGTTGCAGGAATTTTAATTTTAGTGACAATAAGGAAAATATCGTATGGAAAACAAGATAGCCGATCTTATGAGTCGGATTGAGGCGATGAAAGCCTCGAATATGCAGGAAATAGAAGACTTGAGAGTTAAGTTGCTCGGCAAGAAAGGCGAAGTCACGGCTCTCTTTGATGAATTCAGGACCGTGCCGCCTGAGTCGAAGCGTCTGTTCGGGCAGAAACTCAATGCCTTGAAAAATGCGGCCCATTCCAAATTGGAAAGCCTGAAGGAGTCGCTGGGCTCGCTCAAGCAGGACGGGGCAGGCTCCGGGAACGATCTTACGATGCCCGGAACTCCTTTTGAGGCAGGCACTCGCCATCCGATTTCGATTACAAGGAGCGAAATCATATCGATTTTCAGGAAATTCGGTTATGATGTCATGGAAGGGCCTGAAATAGAAGATGACTGGCATGTGTTCGGGGCCTTGAATTTTCCTCCGGAACATCCTGCAAGGGACATGCAGGACACCTTTTTCGTAACGACAGGGGAAAATCCCATATTGCTTCGTACCCATACGAGTTCTGTCCAGGTGCGTGCGATGGAAACCCTGCCCCTTCCGATCAGGATAGTATGCCCGGGACGGGTTTTCAGGAATGAGGCCATTTCTGCCCGTGCCCATTGCATATTCCATCAGGTAGAGGGACTTTACATAGATGAGGGAGTGTCGTTCGCCGACATGAAGCAGGCCATACTTCTGTTTGCAAGGGAAATGTTCGGCGCTGATGCAAAAATCAGGATGAGGCCTTCGTATTTCCCGTTTACGGAACCGAGTGCCGAAGTCGATGTGAATTGCAATATATGCAAAGGCAAGGGGTGTAATATATGCAAAGGTACGGGATGGCTGGAAATAATGGGCTGCGGCATGGTGGACCCGAACGTGCTCGAGGCTTCAGGCATAGACAGCAAGAAATATTCCGGTTTCGCCTTCGGCATGGGAGTGGAAAGGATAGCCATGCTGAAATGGCAGGTCAAGGATTTGAGGGAATATTTTGAAAACGATTTGAGGTTCCTGCACGAATTTGAAACGGTGATTTAAAATTTTTTATGATTATCCGCAAAATTACCCCAAATGGTTGTGTATGCAGTAATTGTCACGGACAGCGTGGCCGCCCGTGGCCTCGTGAACGGGTCGTGAACGGTTTATGAGAATGTCCTGTGGACATTCGAAAGTGAGCAGCATTTTACGAGACCTGAGGGATATACT
>JADIME010000008.1 GCA_017694935.1 Candidatus Merdivivens pullistercoris | reverse complement strand
AATTTTTATTGAAATATAGCTGAAAAAGATATGGACAACAACATGACATTCCTGAATGCCTGCCGTAACGGACAGAAAGGCATCGTGCAGATATTCCTGAAAAAAGGCGGCATCGACGTGAACAAGAGGGATGCGGAAGGTAACACACCTCTATATTATGCCTGCCTGAAAGGTTACAGGGACATCGTGAACCTGCTGCTTGACAGCGAGGCGGATGCGACCATCGCCAACAACCTGTCGGAAACGCCCCTGCACGCCGCTTCCCGGAGCGGAAACAAGGAGATAATCGGGAAATTGGTACAATACGGGGCTGACATTGATGCCACGGACAGTGAAGGACGCACACCCTTGATCCGTCTTCTCGACAACAGGCGTACAGACGCCGCCCTGTTTCTGATAGAACAGGGAGCGGACACGGAAATCGCCGACAACTCAGGACACAAGGCGATAGACTATGCCACCGCCCACGGGCTGAGAGAAGTGGTGGCACGCCTGACGGTGGAAGGTACAAGCGATGCACAGGGCAACACGCCGCTTCACCAGGCGGTCTTCAACGGGCAGGCGGAAATCGTCCGCTCGCTGCTTTCCGCATACCCCGACATGATAGATGCGACGAATGACGAAGGGGAAACCCCGTTGATCATTGCCTGCATGAAAGGCAACCTTACTGTCGCCAGACTTCTGATCGTTGCCGGAGCGGATGCAAAAAAGACCCTGCCGGACGGAAACAGCCCACTGCATTTTGCCGCATGGTCAGGGAACAAGTTCATCGGCAGCGACCTTATAGCGGCACTCGCACAGACAGATGCGCAGAACAGGAACGGGGAAACGCCGCTGATCCTTGCCGCCAGAGAAGGGAACAACGAGTTTGTCTCTCTCCTTGTGGAGCATGGGGCTGACGTGAACCTTGCGGACAATCTCCAGCACACAGCACTGCATTATGCCGGAGAACGCGGTTACAATGAAATAACGGAAATACTGCTGACAGCAGGAGCAGAAGGATAATTAATCACAATTAAGAAGCGGTTTAAAGGTACATAAAAGAATTTTTGAGAAAAATTCAAACAGCTTCTAAAAACAAAACGATATGACAAAAGAAAAAGCAAATCCTCAAAGTCCGGAGGAAATGGTAAAGGCGGCACAGGAAGCCGCCGTAAAGGCAGCAATGGAACAGGCTCAGGCCATGTTCGGAAGTATTCCGGGATTTCAGATGCCCGATGGCATGCAGGAACATCTGATGGAGCAGATGGGTGCCGGAATGCCTGACATGGCGGCAGCGCAGGCACAGCATGAAGCCATGCTGAAAACCGCCGGTGTGGACCCGGCAAGGGTCGCACAAGCAGGCCGCCAGAACATGGCATACGCTCAGCAGATGATGCAGGAAATGATGGGCGGGGCGCTCGGAGAGGAACTGTCCTCGTCCGATGCAATGGCACAGATGATGGACGCCTTCGGTAGTGACGGGTGGACCATCAACAGGGCCGGTGACGGGAAACTGGATGCGGCACAGCTCCGGCTGCTGGCTTTCTGTGCGCCCATGCTGGTGTACAATGACGAGAATGTGGATTCGATAGACTGCCCTGAGGAAGATGTCGAAAGCATCAGGAGCACGATTGAGAGCTGGTGGAATGTGACTGACCGCGAGAGTACCCTGGAGATTGTGAAATGGCTACTTGAAGAAGGACACCATGCCGATGCCGACGAAGCCCTGAAAGAACTCCGGAAACGGGGGCTTGCGGGCATATCACAGGAAGAGCGGGACGACGAGGAAAGCAAGATGGGAGATGTCTGCCTGATAGCGGAGAGCATGGAAGAAAACGGCTGGTGTCCCGGAGGGCAGATGCCGGGCAGCGTCATCGCCTGGGATCTGGTACGGGTGGTGAACCTCGGACGCTGGGCATACCTTTGCGGCTATGTGAACGAGGATGAGATGTGGCAAATCATGCAGGTTACCGCAGATACGGCGCTTGAATACTTTTCTTCATGGGAAGAATACGGGACCAGTTTTGTCATGGGCAGAGGCGTATGGCACGGCGATCCGGATGACAGTGAAACGGCATACGAGATTGTTAGCCTGCTGCTGGAGGACAGTGAATCTCCTTGGAAAAAATCCAGTTTCAATATAAGCTGCAAACCGGGAGCTTAACCGGAATGAATTCGTTTCTGCCGAGACGCAGCATGATTGTAAACGAAGTTTAAAAACAGGTTAAAAAACAAATTTAAAAACATACAGATATGAAACCGGAAGATGTAAAAAACGTGGATGAGGTAAAACATTTCCCCAGCCATTTCGGGGAGGTCTATGATGCCATGCCGGAGAAATTCGAGAAACGTAAAGACAAAATCAAACCGATGATTTACTGGGGACTGACGGCAGTATGCGTGCTGCTTGTCATTTTTCCCGGATGGCTGCCGTTCATCCCCTCATGGCTGGTACGGACAGCCGGTATTATCGGGGCAATTTTCTGTGTCCTTACTGCGCTGGCCGCAGGCCTTAAAATCTATAACCGTACAAGCGGCGGCGAGGTGAAGCACTACAAGACCAAGAAATTCATCAGCGGCATGACGGACAGAGATGACATTGTGGCCGCCTTCAACCGCCATGACTTCGAGTACTTGTGCGGCCTGCCCAGCGGTAACGACCAGCCGGTGCAGCTGCAGGTGGAAAAGGATGAGAAAGGGCATGAGCTTTATTGCATCCTGGTTACATATACCAAGGGGTACAAGATTGTGGGACTTGCAGACCCTGTAATCCTCACCGGGGAGGAATACGAGAAGAACGAGGCGTTTATCAGGCATATGTGCGACAACGACGCCGACTGACAATCGACAAGAGTCGATGTGCCAGTAATCTTTGATGTCGGGACACAGGGGTGGCAAACCATTCCCTGTGCCCCGGCCTTTTCAAGGCAAATTATTCATAAAACTGTTCCTGTATTCTTTAGGCGACATCCGGGTAACTCTTTTGAAATATTTGCCAAACACGGACTGTGAAGGAAAACTCAGTTCATAGCTTATCTCCTGAATGGACATATTTGTAGAGGCAAGCAATGATTTTGCTTCCGTAATAACATAATCTTCAATATATTCAAGAGCAGAATGCCCTGTGACATCCTTGATTATCCGCGACAGATACTTCGGTGTCATGCATAGTTTGCCCGCATAAAACATTATCTGTCTTTCTTGTTTATGATACATCTGCAGAAGTTCGAGGAAGCGGGAGAATATCTCGTACTTTCCAGATCTTCTTGAAGGTTCGTTTTCCATATGTATGTTACAGAAATATCCGTAAAAAAAGGATAATGTAAGATACCTGGCCGCCTTATCCTGATATTTAAGGGCCCGGGATTTAGTGATGCTCAGAAGCATGTCATAATACCGGTTAAATACATTCGCGATATTGTGCGTGCATATTACTGGATTTTTGTATAAATTTCCAGTTACGGAATGTATTTCTCCCATGCCGAGAATCACGCCGTCAAGGAAACGCTTCGACATTACTACGACTTTTACGGCCACATCCGCAGAGCGTTCCAAGGGCTCGTAAATCTGATCTTTCATTATAATAAGGAGGCATGGGGCGGCGCCGGGACTGTATTCCCGTCGTTAAAGTTTGCAGAAGCATTCTACCCTCCCGACAAAGTGTCCTTAGCACCCAATACCGGCAGTGCTTCGGCCACGACAAAAGTGCTTCCGCCTATATATATGATCCCGCCTTCAGGGCCGCACCCCTCCAAGGCCGCCATCACCGCATCGGCCACATGCGGAACGACACGCACTGAATACAATCCTGATGAGACACGTCCGGAATAACGGCGAAGGAAATGCCTTTCAAGTTCATGGGCAGGAAGCGCCCTCCGGGAAGCGGCATTGGTAAAAATGAAATCGATGAGACGACCGTCCAGACAAGGAATCTCCTCCAATGCGGCATCCACATCCTTGTCGGCTACAAATCCTAACACAATGACGGCTTTACGCGACGGATTCTTCACGAACAGCCTGCATAGCTGCGAGAAGTTGTATTTCAGCCCGTGAGCATTGTGTCCTATATCCACGATCAGTCTGTTGGGACCCTTGCGTATATCTTGCCAGCGTCCCAAAAAACGCATTCTGGAAGCGGCGCCGGTTATACCGTCATAAACGACATCTGCTTCAAATGGTCTTATGGTGTTCACGCCGTTGGAGACTGCACACATGTCCGGCATGCCTTTTTCTTTCCGCGATGCATCTTCCGGGCATCGTCCGGCAGGTCTTCCCGGACTATTTCATGAAGGTACTTCATCTGCGGGAAACCGGCTTTTCTTATTCTCTGATACTTGCGGTTCTCTGCCCGGTGCTCCACCTCACGATGCAGCAGTTCGTTCAGGAACATGCTGTAGCTCCACTGATGTTCAGACGCTTCGGCGAGGATGTCGTCAAGGATATCTTTTATGACTCCCAGTTTCAGTTCCCTCGCATGATTTACAATTGATTCGATATCTTCTTTTCCATATGAATGTGTGTTTGTTCTGTCACTGATTTGTCTTTGATGCTGTCAGGCCTTTATCCATTGCATTTTCCAATTGTGAGAGTATATCCTCGGAACCGGCCTCGATTTCTATGAACGCGTCGGACTTCTGATCGTCCCTGAAGGGCTCATCTACGGCAGTAAGGGCATGTATCGCGACCTTGAAATGATCTGCGGTAAACTCCTTGAGACCCCTTTGCCGTAGAATATCGGCCGCTTCGAGGACGGTTTCATAAGCCACGCCGTTATCCCTGACATACCTGACAAGCCCCAGGAACTCCTTTCCGTTTTTCATGAAATACCGGTTATATATCACCTGCATGCTCATCGGCATCTGATGAAAAGCCTCGGAGTATTCCATGACCGCAGTCTTCTTCATCAGGGTGGCTATATAGTGATTGATGTCTATCACCCATTCCCTGTGGCCGTAACTGCGCTGGTGAGTGGCGACTTTCTGATGATCACGATTGTAGACAACTATCTTCTCGCTGTATATCCTGGCAACGACACTCTCTCCCGCCAGTTCCTCCGGCACCGAATAATGGTTGTTCCTGACACATATCGTGGCCTGCTTGTCTACCTTGTACTCGGCCATCTCGAAACATCCGAATTCTCCGGGACATGTCCCCAGAGCATCCATCTCCTCCGCAATACGATCATCCCTGCCTGTAGCCAGAGGACTGCACTGTCCCCCGTTTATCACCATGCAGGTCTTGGTCAGCCACTGCTGGGCCTCTTCCATACTGCCGAAATCCACACGTACGGTAAAGGCCCTGCCACGGACATAATCCACGCTGCGCTCGACATCGCCTTTCTCCCATCCCGCCCGGGCATTGCAATACCTGAAACCGAACCGGTAGAAAGTGCTCAGCCGCATCAGGGCTTCCGTAGGACGTTTCTCCTTGTTGTCAAACACGACGGCAACCCGCATATTGTCGTACACCATGGTACGCGGGACACCCTCCACGTCCCGGAAGAAGTTACGGTGCGCCTCCATGAATGCCAAAGTATCCTGGCGGTGGAACAGATAGGCAAATCGACCCTTGCTGAAGGGGAAGGCGAATACGGCCATCATCAGGCTCTCCTGTTTCCCGGCAATGAACAGTTTGACTTCTCCCCAGTCGAACTGGCATTCCTCTCCGGGTGCATGCCGGATACGCAGATAAACATCCGTGGGCCTGGCCGGCTTATTCTCCTGTTTCCTGCGGATGTAACGGCATATCGTAGGATAACTGACCTTGAACCCCTTTGATGCCAGCTCCCTGTGGATGTCCTTCTTTTTCAGGCACTGCTTGCGCATCCCGTTGCGACTTCGGCGATCGTTCTCTTTTAACCAGCGATCTATCTCCTTGATTACCGCATCCGTCAGAACTCGCGGCGGTCTGGATGAGCCTCTGTAACGAGGAACCATTGACAGATACTCTTCTACGCCGGTCTCAGGATCCTGAGCCACTGCCTCTTCGTAGCCTCGGACTATCCGACGGACTGTCTTCCTGTCCAATGATACACGCCGTGAGATCTCTCGTAGACTAAGTCTGTCTACACGATAGTAATGTAAAATCTGTTGCTTCTTGTCCATACTTATCATTCTTTTTTCTCGCTTTTTTCAAAGCTATACCGAATGTATCGTATGGTCCTTTTTTTTATGATTTCTCTGGGGGATTTTTTAATGACTATTTACAAGCTGTTTAAAATTTTTTCAAAAGTTCTTTGTGGCATCATTCCGGCACGTTTTCGCCATTTTTATCGTAAAATAGCGCTGCTATTCTCCTCAAAAAACGACAAAAACCTGCGCGGAAGCTTGCCTCAAATGTTCTGAGAAAAAATTTTAAACAGCTTCTGAGTTGCTCGTAATTCAGAAGCAGATTGTTGAACTCCTGTTCTTTCCTTATGTTGAATCTTTCCTGCGAAGCGTCATGGTACATTTTGTACAGGCTGAATGCCTCTTCTGTACGCCATTTTGGCATATTCCAAAGCAGACGAATAATCTCCTTTAAAATAATACAGGGTGGATATATTGTACAGATGCGTCCAACGGCTCGCCATGTTCCCTATGGAATCATCTATCTCCAATGCCTTGAACAGGTATGACAAGGCAGTAACATAATCCATCTCCGTCTTCATCTCAATAATCGCACGGGTGTTGTAGATTACATTCTCTATAGCCATGTCCTTTACCCCGAACTGTCATACAGCCGCTCAAGGGCTTCAATCTTTACAAAAGCTGAATCATACCGGTCCAAAAAAGTATACGACTGCACCACATAAGCAAGGGCATAAATCATTCCGTTCAAATCCGAACGTTCTTCACAATCCCTGCAATAATCCCCGGCAGATTCTATCAGCCTGTCGTAATCCCTTGTTTTAATATAATAGTTCCATACTGCCTTTTTCGGCGAAATATCCTGTGGATGCCGGTCTATATAAAGTAACGCCTTCCTCAGTGATACAGAGCCACATACAGAAAACGGAAAACTATTCCCGCCTTCAAGGGTTTTGCTGCAAGCCACCACCGACAGCATAAGGACGGAACAAAATACAATGCGGCAAAGAAAAAGACTGCTTCATGCGGACTAAGAATTTAACACACTTATCACCAACACATTGCGTGTCTTAACAGATACCCTGAAATCTTCTGAACTTTTCAGACCGGCAACAGCCACTATCGCCCCTGTCGCGTCCTCTATGACAGGAACAACGGATTTCTGCACCAAAGTCATTTTTGCGTCTGAGAATATATCGCTCAGCTTTTTACGTCCCTTCATTCCGAAGGGCTTCATTGTGTCCGATGCCCTCCATTGTCTTATACTTAGCGGGAAATGAATCTTCGCGGCATCAGCGTATAACTGTCCGTCCCTGAAATCAAGCGTGCCGGTCCGGCTGACGACTTTCTCCAGATGCAAAGTAACCTCCTTGGAAAAAAACCGGAATGACAACGCGTGAAATGCTACAGAACCGTCGGCCTCGTTTTGACGCCACAATTCCTCCCGGAATATTTCAATCTGCTCCTGCGCCGCCTTGCCCCCTAAAGACACAGGAACAACGTCAAGAGGATAAAATAAAAGCCTTCCTCTGTCTATCAAGGCAAAATGGGACACAGACAAAAAATGTTTTCCTGTCGATATTGTCTCCGAATCAGCATATACTGCATGTTCCAGATCACGGCACTGCGCCGGGCCGAAACCGTACCGGCCCGCGATCCTGAACAGCACATAGCCCGGCATACGGCTTTCTTTCAATGCCTTTATGGAAAAAGCATCCGTTTTTCCGCCGCACAGGGACAAGCCTCCGCCTGCATCGGACAAGGCATCCTCGCCCGCGACAGGCAGTAACGCGGATGACCGCACTTCATCTATATATGAATCGGCGAAATCGGACAATTCCGAAAAATATCCCATGTCCGAAACAAGGGTTCTCAGAAAAGACGGATTAATCTTTGCAAACAGCGGAAAAACCTCATTCCTTATGCGGTTCCGTTTGTATTCAGAAGAAAAATTGGTACTGTCGTTCCTGTACGGAATAGAATTAATGCAGGCAAAGTGCTCTATTTCCTCCCTTGAAAATACAAGCATCGGGCGAAGGACATTCCCCGACAGGGGCTTCATACCGGAAACTCCTTTTATGCCGGTACCTCTCAACAGATTCAACAGCAATGTTTCCGCATTGTCGTTCATGTTGTGCGCCACTGCAACATAATCATAGCCTTCGCTTGCCAGCAAACCGTCAAACCATAAATAACGCAACTCTCTTGCAGCCATTTCTATGGATACGGATTTGTCCTTCGCATATGCGACCGTATCGAAACGCGTGCAATAAAAAGGCAACGAATGTTCTCCGGCCCATTTCTTTACCAAAGCCTCGTCACCGTCACTTTCGTCGCCCCTCAACGAAAAATTACAATGAGCAATGCCCGCCCTCGATATATACGGGCAAGCGACGGCAGCGGTAGCCATGGCCATGGAATCAACTCCACCGCTTACTGCAAGCAAAATACTGAAACTTTCATCCCCGTACCCGGGATTCAAAAGTTTCAGTATATTATGATTGAACCTATACTGCAAATCCGCCATACAGCACGCATATTACCGACCAGTCAAATTTTATAAAAATTCCTGCCATGAAAACACCGCGACATTACACACCGAAAGAATACGTGAAACCTATGCTGAAAATCTCTTTGAACTGCACTCTCTGCTTTGCGGGAGCATCTGGGTTCTTGGCATCCGCAATCATAATCTTGTCATCGTAAATAAGATATGTACGGAAATTCAATGAGAAAAACTTATTCAGCTTGAAATCCGTGACTGTATCCCATGTTACGCGAAGATTCTGAGGCTTGTCAAGATAGTTGGAGAATAGAGTAAGGTACGAAGCGAAATCGAGACTCGAGCCTATTTTCAGTTTAATGTCAAGCTTCAACTGGGCGCCGAGTTCGAATTTTACCGGCATCGTCACTTTAGAGCCATCGGCCAATGTCCTGTAGTTACCGTATTTTTCGCGCAAAGAGGCATCATTGACTATCACAATGCCTCCGGTCACAGGGGCAAAATTGACATTGAGCCATTTCAAAGGCTTGTAATCCACACCGAGAGCAAGATTGGTATATGCCGGAGACAAAAACGCCGACTCCTTGTTCACTATGCTGTTGCCGTCGTATTTATAACCGTTTGAAAATTGGGTTTTGAAAGAGTATTGCGCCGAAAGATACAAATCCTTTGATATATTATAACCCAACTTGCTGTCCAACTGTATCTTGTCATCCGTCTTCTTCGTAAAGCGGTCATCAATGTCGGTCACGAACCCGTATGCTAACTGAAGCCTGTTCTCCCAAATGATTTTATCCTTGGAATAATTGGCAAAAGCGTCTATGAACGAGTTTAAAGACAAAGACTGGTTTGCACCGTCGGCCCACTGAGACACCCCGACCTGCGAAAAGCCGATTTGTGTCGTAATGCCTTTTGTCCAATATTTTGGCTTTTCGACAGGTTTTTCCACTTCAGTTACAGCCACTACCTCATTGGCAACCTCCGCAGCCACGGCATTGGCTCCGGTCAAAGTGTCACCGGCCGCCGCAGATTCCTGCGCATAGGCCGAAGCCGCGACAAGCAATGTCGCCAATGCCAATGACAATCCGGATAAAAGAGATTTCTTGACAGTCATTCCCAGAATATCTATGGTTAATACTAATCGGCAAACTGATGCCGGCTCATATGACATCGGATATCAATCCGCATACACAGATCAATAAGATATGGCGAACAATACTCTCCTGTGCGAAGGGCGGCCGGTATATATGCATTTCCCCTCTTCCTCACACACTGCAGTATCAATCGGTATACAGCGTATTGTGGCCTTGGTCTCTTCCTTGATACGTTCCTCGGTCTCCTCTGTCCCGTCCCAATGGCATGACAGGAAACCTCCCTGGACGATTCTTTCCTTGAATTCCTCCCAGGTGTCCACTTTGATAATGTTCCTGTCCCTGAATGCAAGGGCTTTTGCATAAATGTTGTTCTGTATCTCATCGAGCAGAGCGGCTATCCTGTCCGCAAGCCCTTCCTGAGGCACGCTTTCCTTAGTAAGCTCATCCCTGCGCGAAAGCTCGACAACCCCGTTTTCAAGGTCGCGGGGACCGATTGCTATCCTTACCGGCACGCCTTTCAGTTCCCATTCCGAGAACTTGAATCCGGGACGGAGATTGTCCCTGTCGTCTATCTTATAGCTGATTCCCCTTGACTTGAGAGAGTCGGCGATCTCTCTCATCTTGGCCAGGATATTGCTCATCTCCTCATCGCTCTTGAATATAGGCACCATGACAACCTGTATCGGCGCGAGCTTAGGAGGGAGCACAAGCCCGTTGTCGTCTCCATGCGCCATGATAAGGGCTCCCATAAGCCTTGTGGACACGCCCCATGAAGTCGCCCACACATATTCCAGCTGCCCGTCCTTGTTGGCGTATTTTACATCGAACGCCTTTGCGAAGTTCTGCCCGAGGAAATGCGAAGTACCTGCCTGCAGGGCCTTTCCGTCCTGCATCATGGCCTCTATGCACATGGTATCTACCGCGCCTGCAAAACGCTCGTGCGCGCTCTTATGGCCTATCACTACAGGCATGGCCATGAAATTACGGGCGAAATCCGCATATATGTTTACCATCTTCTCGGTTTCTTCCATGGCTTCCTGCTCCGTGGCATGGGCGGTATGCCCTTCCTGCCACAGGAACTCGGCCGTGCGGAGGAAAAGCCTTGTGCGCATTTCCCACCGTACCACGTTCGCCCACTGGTTGCAGAGGATAGGCAGGTCACGCCATGATTTTATCCAGTTTTTATAGGTATTCCATATTATGGTCTCTGAAGTAGGGCGCACTATAAGCTCTTCTTCAAGTCTTGCCGAAGGGTCCACCACTACTCCCGGGCCGTCCGGATTGTTCATAAGCCGATGGTGGGTAACCACGGCGCATTCTTTGGCAAAGCCTTCCACATGTTCAGCTTCCTTGCTCAGGAAGGACTTCGGGATGAAAAGAGGGAAATACGCATTCGAATGGCCTGTTTCCTTGAACATCCTGTCCAGCTCATGCTGCATCTTCTCCCATATAGCATATCCGTAGGGTTTTATCACCATGCAACCCCGGACTGCCGAATTTTCAGCCAGATCCGCCTTTACCACAAGATTGTTGTACCATTGGGAATAATTTTCCGCCCTGCTTGTTACCTCTTTTGCCATATTACAAATAAATTATTTGAAAAAAATATCTAACTTGCACGATTATTGGAATTGTCTGCAAATGTAGAAATAAAATAGGAGATTACAATTATGGGAAAATATCTTTTTACGGCTTTGGCCATGATATTTGCGTTGTCCTCATGCTCGACATCTGTACATTACAGCGGGGCCATGTATGAAGACGGCTTATATTACAGGAGCGAATCTTCTACATACAGGAACAACGAAACAAGACTGGCCGAGCTTGCGAATGCTACTGAGCAATCGGACATTTACCTTATAGGAACGGAAAACGGGACAGATACCCTTTCTTTGCAGACCGGGCAATCCGCGAAATTCAGATTCATCGAAGACACATTGCTTGTAACGGTATCCGACGGCATCGGTTTGGAAGACATCAATCTGAACCAATACTATTTTTACAACACACCTTATTATAATTGGGGCTATTACCACTATCCTTACTGGGCCGACCTGAGGATCGGCTGGGGATGGGGCAACCTTTACGGCTATTATGGATGGTATAACAGTTTTTACAACTACTGGGACCCTTGGTGGGGCTGGGGTTATGACCCTTACTTCGCTTCCATCTGGTGGGATCCGTGGTTCAATCCTGTATTCGGCTACTATCCTATGTACGGATATTATCCATTCCATCCTCACCATCATTATCCTATATACGGGCCTGCACCGCATCACGGGCGGGACAGGTACTACGGAAGCCGCAATGAAACGGGATACGGTTCCGGCACACGCGGAGGCAGTGCCTCGTCAATGGCATCCACGGTCAATAACAACAGGCGGGGCGTAAGTTATAGCGGGAACACGGGAGTGTCTTCATCCGGCCAGACATCCTCGCCTCAATCCTCGGGACAGACTGTCAGAGTGACAAGGACAGCGAACAGGGTATCATCATCCGCTTCGAGCCAGGCTTCGTCCACGGTTTCGGGACAGAGAGGAGACAATGCCGCGGTAACAGGCGGCAAGATCCAACGCACAAGCGGGGCAAGCGGATTGCAGAGTGTGGAAAAAGTCACGAACAGCAGATTCGAAACATCGGCATCGCGTACACACGTGACATCGGCATCGCGTACACACGGCTCGCCGGCCACATCCACATACAGCCCTGCCGTTACCCGGTACACTCCGGCTTCATCATACCGCACGGCCGCGACTCCCGCATACCGTACCTCGACTGCATACAGGTCCGGATCCTCATCAAGGCAAAGCGCACGTGTAAGCACGTTCAGGCCGGCACAGACCACAAGGGACAGCTATACACGCACGTATTCCACAGGCAACACGACGAACAGGAGCTTTACCCCGTCTTCAAGGAACAGCTCGGACACAAGGGGTACATTCCAAAGGAGCAACGCCTCCACAAGCAGGCAGACCTTTACGCCATCGCGCAGTTCTTCCTCATACAGGCCGTCCGGCGGGAGTGTTTCAAGGTCTTCCGGAACAACCACAAGGTCATCCGGAGGCAGTGTTTCAAGGTCTTCGGGAAGAAGATAACAGAATGTCGCCATCCGGAAGAAGACAACAAAAAGAACTATTGTCATGAACATGAAAAGGATCATTTCAATCATACTGGCGGTCGCCGCAATGCCTATGGCCGCGACCGCCGTTAAAGCACAGAGCGCCTACGATGCGTTCAATTATTCCACACAGGATTACTACGGCACGGCAAGAAGCATAGCCATGGGCAATGCATTCACCGCACTGGGAGGAGACATGGGAGGAATCAGCATCAACCCGGCAGGCTCGGGGGTTTACCGATATTCGGAGATTGCCTTCACTTTGGGCGGCAGTTTCTCCCGCACGAACGCTTCAGGAATGGCACTGTCAGGCCATTCTCCATCCGAAACCGGATTTTCGAACAATGTCAGGAATGCTCAGAACGTATTCACCATGCCGAATTTCGGTGCAGTGCTTAATTTCAACCTGCACCGGACACGCGGCCTGAAAGCCGTCAATATAGGTTTTTTCTATAACCGCACACAGGACTACAACATGGCATTCGGAGGAAGCGGGATAAATGCCGCGACTTCGTGGGCAGGGGCGCTCGCCGCCGGCACCAACGGGATAAGTTCAAGCCGCTTCGACAGGAACTCCTATTTCAGCGGACTGCCTTGGGGTTCCGTCCTCGGCTGGAATACCGGAGCCATCTCCAACTTCGGAAACGCGCCGGATACTGAATATGCCGGCATAACGGAAAACATCGAACAATTGAGCGACGGCAGCTACCGCATTTCTACCGGAGGAGACCTGGACCAAAGGGCATCGTACAGGACATACGGAAACAAGAGCGACCTTATAATCAATGCCGGATTCAACTTTTCGGACATAATATATGCAGGCGTCAATCTCGGCTTTGTCATGATGGACTATACCATGGACCGCCGGTTTTCCGAATACGCCGTGAATCCGCTGGATTTTCAGACCGGCTTTGTTTCGCTTCGGGACAGATACGTGCTTCAAACGACCGGAAGGGGATTTTACGCGAAATTCGGCATTATCGCGCGCCCAATAGCCGGACTGCGCATCGGAGCCGCCATACAGACACCTACCGGAACGACCATATCCGAAAGATGGTTTGAAGATCTGGATGTCGTTTCCAATGGAGGCTCGTCTTCGGACGGCACGCCGGAAGGGAACTTCAACTACAGACTGACATCCCCGTTCCGTTACAATCTCGGCCTTGCATATACTTTCGGGAACTTCGGACTGATAAGTTTCGACTATGAATCCGTGAACTACGGTTCCATGCGGTTTAAGAACACCGACAGGTCCACCGATGGCTTCGATGCGATAAATGATGACATTTACAGGCTGTACGGCGCATCCCACAGTTTCAGGGCAGGACTTGAAATCAACATCAACCCGTATGTGGCCGTCAGGGGCGGCTTCAACATGATTACTCCGGGCGAACTCTCCCTGCAAGGCAATAGCGGCAACAACACCTATATTTACTCGGGAGGCTTAGGCTTCAAGACCAACGGATCGTTTTACGCCGATCTGGCATTCAGATACAATGACAATCCTGATATTTATTACAAGCCATACGCCGACTACATAGACGATATGCCATCGCCGCAATTAAGGGTCAAAAACAAGCTGATGTCATTCGTGGCAACGATAGGTTTCAGATTCTGAGCGGATGACAGCGGAAAAACGAAATTTGCTGGAGCAGCCGGACTTAACTTTAAGAAACGAAACTTGTTAACATTCAGCCATTTGCGCCAATCGCAACAATTTACGGATGCTCCGGCAGGCATGTAATTACATCGTTGCTGGAGCAAACCGTTTTCTGAACAACACAGACAACATATTGTCAATCAAGTAGTTACTAACAATAAGACATGCGATTGTTGCTCCAGGAAATTTTGTAAAAAAACGCGGCTCAGGCTTTCATGCTTCATGGCCGGGACGGGAAAAAAGAAATGGAGTTCGGGCCTTCATTGAAAAGCAGATCGACTGCGGACAAATCCGGGATGAAGCCCGTTCTGCCGGAAAAGACCTGATAATAGCTGTCATCGGAGAGCAGGCCGGCAGGAGCAGGACGTTTGGGATGTATGCTATTGCGGAAATCGGCAGCAGCAGAGGCGCAAGCAGCAGAAACGCAAGGGGCATCCTTCAAAAGAGCACCCTCCAAAGGAACACTCTCCAAAGCACCATCCAAAAGGACACCTTCCCGGGATTCCGAGGGAAGAAGATAACTGTCAGTATAACCTATCGCGCACCTTATGCCCAGCAACTCAGCCAGTACACGGGTCAAACGGGTATTCAAATCAAGCAGGAAACGGGGGCGGCTTTCCAGGACGGAAAATATATCATCGCGATAATATATGAAAAAGGGAGCGGAACCATAATAGGACATGAGAGCCCTTTCATGAAGCTGCACCCAGTCTCGCTTGTAATCTATCTCTATTTCGCTTATGAGCCTCTTGTGCCCGGAACCTTTAAGGATAGGAACTGAAAGTATCTCCACACCGGACGAGGAAGCTATGCGCGCCCGCGTACGATAAGACTGTTTCTGGAAATTTTCACAAGCCTCGATTCGGACGGCACCGTATTGCGCCATCACGGAAAAATAACTTACCGGGGGAAGATAAGCCGTGGAAAGCAATGCCTCGGATGCCTTGACACCCATAGCCGCATCGGCACGGCCTGATTTGGCGGGACAGGCTGACATATACAGTATCCGCGAATCAATTATTATCCCGAATCAATTAATAATCCCGAAATTATTATCCCCGGGACTAATCAATCGGGCCGGTAGTAGTATGCTTTACTATACCGCGTTTCGAATTCCTTACAAATCTCAATATCACATCGCGTTCTTCGCAAGGAGGGAAATCCGACTCTACCTTGTCGCACGCATCGGTAGTATTGAGGCCGCTGAAATAAATCACGTGGTATATGTCCTTTATCATCTGTATCT
Source organism: Candidatus Merdivivens pullistercoris (assembly GCA_017694935.1). Taxonomy (GTDB): domain Bacteria; phylum Bacteroidota; class Bacteroidia; order Bacteroidales; family UBA932; genus Merdivivens; species Merdivivens pullistercoris. The sequence goes on along the minus strand of JADIME010000008.1, from coordinate 8,153 downwards.
TTTCATTGGAGAAACCGCGACGGCGCAGGCCGATCACATTTATTCCTCCGTAAGCGATAGGAATACGCCCTGCAAGCACATACGGCGGAATATCCTGGTTGATCCTCGAACCTCCGCCCACCATCGAATGGGCGCCTATCCTTGAAAACTGGTGAACCACGGTACCGCCGCTGACAATGGCCCAGTCATCCACGTCCGTTTCTCCGGCCAGCCCCACGAAACTCACCAATATGCAATTGTTGCCTATATTGCAATCGTGCGCAATATGGACATACGACATGATCAGCACATTGTTCCCGATCTTCGTAACACCCTTGCCGCTTGCATTGGTCCCCCGGTTTATAGTGGCACATTCCCTGATAGTCACGTTGTCCCCTATTTCCACATAAGTGACTTCACCGTTGAACTTCAGATCCTGAGGGGTCGCGCCAACTACGGCTCCGGGATATACCGTGCAGTTTTTCCCCATTTTCACGTACTGGAGGATATTGGCATGAGGGAATAACTTGCAACCGTCCCCGATCTCCACGTCTTTTTCCACATAACAGAACGGTCCTATCTCGACATCATTCCCTATCTTTGCCTCTGGATGCACGATAGCTGTTGGATGTATTTTCTGCGCCATGTCGTATAATTATATCTATTTTAATATTTTATCTCTCAATACTTTTGCAACCTTGGTATTAATGCCGTGCCCCGGCTTTACCGCCACCACGCGAGCCTTCAGCCGTTTTCCCGTAAGGGCAAGATCCCCGACAAGATCCAACAGTTTGTGCCTTGCACATTCATTGGAAAACCTCAGATGCACGTTGTTCAGGTACCCGTCCGAATTGCGCTCGAGCCTCGGCATATTGAAAAGGGCCGCCATCCGGTCCAATTCATCCTGGACTACGGGATGCTCGACTATTACAATCGCATTGTCCACATCCCCGCCTTTTATCAGGTTCTTGCTGAACAGGAAAGCTATTTCATGAAAAAACACGAAAGTACGGCACGAGCCTATTTCCTGCGCGTAATCAGGACCGTATTCCCAATCCGCGTTCTGCACGCCGAGAACCTTGGAATTGTAATCCACGGTCACCCCGTATGAAGTGCCGTCATAGGGATACAGCACAATCTCCGACCCCCTCTCGGCATCAGTCACCCTGACTTCCTCTTTCAATTCAAAAAACTCTACCGGCTTGTCCTGCTCCGAAAGGCCGTCGGCCAGTATGGCGTCCGTATAAGGCTTAGCGCTTCCATCAAGTATGGGCACTTCCGGCCCGTCGATTTCCACTAAAGCATTATCCACTCCCAGCCCGTAAAGCGCGGACATCAGATGTTCTATCGTTATTACGGATACTCCGTTCTTTTCTATCGTTGTGCTTCTTGCCGTGGATGTCACATTCTCCGCCAAGGCTTCTATTATGCATCCGCCCTGGTCCGTTCGGCAGAAACTTATGCCTGCCCCTGCGGAAGCCGGGCGTATGGCCATCCTGGATATTCTCCCGGTATGCAGGCCTTTCCCCTCGAATTCACAGCTCCGTTTAAGGGTATGCTGGTTTATCTGCATGACTCTTTTCTTTTACAAATACGTAATGGGGCGCAAAGTTAATTATTTTTTTTGTTTTTCAGCACTTTTCCTGAACAAAGCGTATGCGCGGTAATATTGATGGAAATCTATGGCCGGTGTCCCCAACAGGGCCTGGTCCTCTTTCTTTACCGCCGTTATAACGCCTGCCTGCCCTCCTACCTTGGTCCCATTGGCGATTGTAATATGTCCCGATATGCCTGACTGTCCTCCCAATACGCATCTTTCCCCGACTTTCGAGGAACCGGCTATCGCGCTCATAGCGCACATCACCGTATCCGCACCTACTTCCACATTGTGCGCCACCTGGCACAGATTGTCGATCTTCACACCTTTATGTATAATGGTCGAGCCGAGTGTCGAGCGGTCCACGGTACTGTTCGCCCCGATTTCCACATTGTCCTCAATTACAAGATTGCCGAGATGTTCTATCTTCTTGTGCGAGCCGTCTTCATGCTGTGTATAGCCGAAACCGTCGCAGCCTAACACCGCGTTGGCGTGTATGATGCAATTGTCCCCGATTACAGTACCCTTGTAAATCCTCACGCCCGGATAAATGATGCAGTACTTGCCTATCTTCACATCATCGGCTATGTAAACCTGGGGATAAATGACGGTATAGTCCCCGACCGAGGAGCGGCGTCCTATATATGAAAAATCCCCCAAAGACACTTTTTTGCCTATCTTCGTAGAGAAGAAACGCCTTACAAACCACCCCCTGTGCCTGCGGTACCGGCGTTTTTTCGCCGACACGTAATCCAGCAGGGAAGCTATCGCCTCGTAGGCATTGTCCACCCGGATCACGGTCATGGGCAAAGGACGTTTAAGCTCGTAGTCCCTGTTGATTATCATCAGATCCGCACCACTCTCGTATAAATATTTTTCATATTTGGGATTTGCGAAAAAGCTCAACGTGCCTTTCTTCCCGGACTCTATCCTCGCAAAGCCGCCCACTTTCACATCCGCATTCCCTTCTATGTCCCCTTTCAGATATTCGGCGATTTCTCTCGCTGTAAAATCCATAATTTTAAAAGTTTGTTTTAAAATGAACATGCACCCGCATAAATCGTGCAAAGATACAAAGAATTTGGATTTTACATTAAAAACATGTATCTTTGCACTTTGTTACGAAGCGGGAGATCAAGGGGACAACGGTTGTCCCCTTGGATTTTGTAAAGGAGATTATCCACATTATTTTCACTGAAAAAAACATGGTCGATAAAAAAGAAATGGAACTATGCGTTCAGGAAGCATTGAAAGGGAACGGCAACCTGTTTCTGGTAGATGTTTCGGTAAATAAAGACAATATCGTCGAGGTTACCATAGAGGCTTCAGAGGGAAACGTAACCATAGACGACTGCGTATGGCTGAGCGGATATATCGGGGAAAGATTCGACCGCGACAAGGAAGACTATGAACTTACAGTGACTTCCGCCGGTCTGGACATGCCGTTCAAAGTGGAGCGCCAGTATCTGAAAGCCATAGGCAGCGAAGTGGAGGCACGGCTAAAAGGCGGACGGAAAATCATAGGAAAACTGCTCGGGGCGGACAATGAAGGGATCGAAATCGAATACGAGCACCTTGTACAGGCAGAGGGACAGAAGAAAAAAACGAAGGAAACGACAAGGGAAAAAATCGGTTTCGACACAATAAACTCAGTACAGTACCACATCATATTTGAAAAATAAATCGAAAACAGTAAAAATACATAATGGAAACGATTGATCTTAAAAGCGCATTTGCGGAATTCAAGGAGACCAAAGGGATAGACCGGTCATTGATGATGAGCGTTCTCGAAGACGTTTTCCGCACACAGCTGGCAAAAATTTACGGTTCTGCCGACAACTTCGATATTATCATCAATATCGACAAAGGCGACTGTGAAATATGGTGGACGAGGGAAATTGTCGAAAACGTAGAAGACCCGAACTCGCAGATATCCTTGGAGGAAGTTTCCAAGATAGACGATTCGTATGAACTGGGCGAAGACTACGTTGTACCTGTCAGCCTTTCAAGTTTCGGGCGAAGGGGCATCCTGAATATCAGGCAGAACCTTGCCGGAAGGATTATGGACATAGAAAAAGGGCACCTGTTCAACAAATACACGGAAAGGATCGGACAGGTGATAGTCGGCGAGGTATATCAGGCATGGAAAAAGGAAGTAATCGTTTTCGACGAAGACGACAATGAGCTCATACTGCCCAAGACCGAGCAGATACCGAGCGACTTCTTCAGGAAAGGCGACACCGTAAAGGCAATCATCAAGAGCGTGGAAATGAAGGGCAACTCCCCTCTCATCACACTTTCGAGGACATCCAACCTGTTCCTTGAAAGACTCTTCGAACAGGAAGTCCCTGAGATTGCGGACGGGCTGATAACCATAAAGAAAGTCGTGCGCATACCGGGTGAAAGGGCCAAGGTCGCCGTGGAGTCATACGACGAGCGCATCGACCCTGTAGGAGCCTGCGTGGGCGTCAAAGGCTCAAGGATACACGGCATAGTAAAGGAACTGAAAAACGAAAACATAGATATCATAAACTGGACATCGAACATACAGCTCCTCATCCAGAGGGCGCTCAGTCCGGCAAAGATATCCTCCATCAAGCCGGGGTCCGACCCTTCACGCATTAGCGTGTTCCTAAAGCCTAACGAAATATCGCTGGCAATAGGAAAGGGAGGCTGCAACATCAAGCTGGCGGACATGCTTACAGGAAAGGAAATCGACATTTTCAGAGAGCTGGACGCTTCGGAGATGGCCGCACAGGAAGTCGAGGAAGACGTGCTTCTTACTGAATTTGAAGACGAAATCGATCCATGGGTAATCGAGGCGCTGAAAGGCATCGGATGCGACACGGCCAAAAGCGTCCTTGCCCTTCCGGTGGACGAAATAGTCAAACGCGCCGACCTTGAAGAAGAAACCGTACAGGATGTACAGGAAATACTGAGAAAAGAGTTTGAAGAATAATAAACGGCATAAGGACATTTAACAACGGGAGCAAAATATGGCAGAACAAGGAGAAGTCAGAGCAAGTAAAATCTTAAAAAAATACAACATCGGTTTCCAGACCCTTATAGATTTCCTCAAGGAAAAGGGGTTTGAAATGGAGCAGAACCCGAACGCAAGGGTTCCTGCCGAGGCTATTTCATTGATTGAAAACGCTTTCAAGGCTGAACAGGACATAAAGGAACAGTCCAAGAAAGTCGCCACCAAAATCAAGGAGATAACCGAAATGGTCAAAAAGGACAGTCCGTCGGAACCGGAAGAGACAGAAGAAGAAACGGTGATAGTAAGGACCACTACAATCGGAAACAACACAAATGTGCCTAACACTCAGTCCAAGGAAGAGACACGCCATGCTCCCGACTTCCACAAGGACAAGGATGACAGCGCCAAAGAGCATGAAGACGACATGCGCAAGGCTTCCGCTTCCAGTGAAAAGTCCAAGGAAAGCCCGTTGAAAATAATCGGGAAAATCGAACTCGACGAAAAGGGAAATGTAAAAAGACCTCAGCCGAAAGCGGAAACGAAAACGGAAACCGAAACCGTGCCGGGAACACCGGAGGCCGCACCCGAACCGGCACAAAAACCGGTCACGGAACATCCGGCGGAAGCCAAAGACGAAACAACGGCCGTTGAACCGCAAGAAACTGAAAAACCACAAGAAACCGTGCAAGAACCTGTTGCAAAACCGGCGCAAACGCCGGAAACCGGAAAAGAAGACGTACCGGTTGCCGTGGCGGATACGGAAAAAGACACTGCCGGTACGGAAGAAGGGAAAAGACAGGGAAGCGGCTCGCTCACCGGCATAAAAAGCGAAGTGGAGCGTCTGCGCGGCCCTATCATAATAGACAAGATCGATTTGTCGCAATTCGAAAAGAAGAGCGACAAGAAAAACAAGAACAAATCCAAGAGGGAGCGCATACACAAGTCCGGAGCCAATCCTCAGAAAGTGGACATTGCAAAGGAAAGCGGCGGAACCTCTGGAAAGGGCGGGAACAATGACAAACAGCAACGTTCTCAAAAGCAGAACAAAAAGAAATCAGGCGAGAAGTTCAAGCCTGTGGCCAAGATAGAGATCGACGAGGACGCTATACAAAAGCAAATCAAAGAGACCTACGCCAAGATGACCGAAAACAAAGGGAAGACCAAAGGCTCCAAGCACCGCAAGGAAAAACGCGAGCTCGTTTCCCAGAAGATGCAGCAGGAAATCGAAAAGAGCGAGATGGAAAGCAAGATACTCAAGGTCACTGAATTCGTTACAGTGAACGATCTTGCCACCCTCATGAACAACACCCCTGTCACCAAGGTCATTGAAGCATGCATGAATCTCGGGCTGATGGTATCGATAAACCAAAGGCTCGATGCGGAAGCGTTGGTGCTCGTGGCGGAAGAATTCGGATATGAAATCCAATTCGTGACGGCTGAAGTAAACCAGGCCATAGAACAGGAGCAGGACAAGGAAGAGGATCTCGTTCCGCGTCCTCCTATCATCACTGTCATGGGACACGTGGACCACGGAAAGACTTCCCTGCTCGACTATATCCGCAAATCCAATGTCATAGCCGGTGAAGCCGGAGGAATCACGCAGCACATAGGAGCGTACAATGTAGAATTGCCGGACGGCAGGAGGATAACATTCCTCGATACCCCGGGACACGAGGCATTTACGGCCATGCGAGCCAGAGGAGCAAAGATTACCGACCTCGCCATCATCATCATAGCCGCCGACGATGCCATAATGCCTCAGACAGTCGAGGCAATAAACCACGCACAGGCGGCAGGAGTGCCTATGGTCTTTGCCATAAACAAGATAGACAAGCCGGGAGCCAACCCTGACAAGATCAGGGAACAACTCGCCAACATGAACATACTTGTCGAAGAATGGGGAGGAAAATACCAGTGCCAGGAAATTTCGGCGAAAAAAGGCATCAATGTGGACAAGCTGCTCGACAAGGTGCTGCTCGAAGCCGAACTGCTCGACCTCAAGGCAAATCCTAATAAAAAAGCCATGGGAACCATCATCGAATCCTCTCTCGACAAAGGACGCGGATACCTCGCGACCATATTGGTACAAGGGGGAACGCTCCATGTCGGGGACATAATGCTGAGCGGAAGCTATACCGGAAGGGTAAAGGCAATGTTCAACGAAAGGGGGCAGAAAGTGGACAATGCAGGTCCGTCCACCCCGGTATCCGTATTGGGACTCAACGGCGCACCGACTGCAGGCGAGACTTTCAATGTAATGGACGATGAGAAAGAAGCCCGCGAGATAGCTAACAAACGCGAACAGCTGCTGAGGATACAAGGCATCAAGACACAGAAACACATAACTCTTGAAGAAATCGGGCGAAGGATAGCCATCGGAAACTTCAAGGAACTCAACATCATTGTAAAAGGAGATGTGGACGGCTCGATAGAAGCCTTGTCGGATTCGCTGCTCAAACTCTCCACGGAAGAAGTCCATGTGGAAGTCATACACAAGGCCGTGGGACAGATTTCCGAGTCGGATGTCCTGCTTGCAGCGGCTTCCAATGCCATAATCATAGGCTTCCAGGTACGTCCGTCGGCCAACGCACGCCGCCTTGCCGAGAAGGAAGGAATCGAAATCAGGCTGTACTCCGTAATCTATGACGCAATAAACGAAATCAAGAGCGGTATAGAAGGAATGCTTGCGCCTGTAGAGAAAGAGGAAGTAACGGCGACTGCCGAAGTGCAGGAAATATTCAAAATTTCCAAGGTCGGCACTATCGCCGGCTGCATAGTCAGGGACGGAAAACTCACAAGAACGGCCAAAGTGCGCGTAATCCGTGACGGAATAGTCGTCTACACCGGAGAACTCGGCTCCCTTAAACGTTTCAAGGACGACGTTAAGGAAGTAGCCGCCGGATACGACTGCGGTCTGAACATCAGCGGATACAACGACATAAAGATTGGAGACATCATAGAGGCATACACCATAGTCGAAGTAAAACGCACCTTGTAAAAACAGACCCCGCAAACCGTAACCCGGCATGGGGACTGTCCGATTACAACGCGATAAGAAGGATATAAACCAAGGCGACGACACGCATGAAAGAATTACGGCGTGCCGTCGCTTCCATTAACATGAAGTCCGGATCGTTTTCGGCTATTTCATTTGCCGATACCCTGTCCATCATCCTGTAAGCCCATTTTTCGACTACGGTAGGATAGGACAGTTCGGCTATATAGGTAAAACCTCCATTGGACCTGTTCAATGTGACAAGAGTCTTATAATCCCCGTAATAGACAGGCGCATTGACAATTTCAGGAATATCCCCGTCCTCCACGTCTCCGGCCACGGCAACCATTACCGACATGCCGGCAGTTTCCACACTGTCACAGAACGAGGCTATCCTTGCCCAGTCGGCTTCATCCAGTTTTCCTGTATCATATACCGATACCACGATATTTTTCTCGGACACGAATAAATTCCGGACATATTCCCCGTCCGGATTTCTCAAAGACAGGACGACCGAATTTTCATCCGGAAGCACATTTTCACGTACCGTTTCCACATACGTCCAAGTTGAATCCGGAAGATTGTCGAGCGTAAAGGATTGC
>JADIME010000085.1 GCA_017694935.1 Candidatus Merdivivens pullistercoris | reverse complement strand
ATGAAAAACTACAAAAAGAAAGAAAAGCAGAACGATTTCGAAAAATGATGTCAAGAAAGATACGGTACGAAGGAGAAGTCTCATTTATTTTGAGTTATGCACAACAATCTACAAGCACAGGTGGGTCCACGTCACATGTCGGCATAGGCGGTTTCATGTCCCATGGAATAAGGATTGTAAAACCTCGATTGACATTCGGAATCAGTAGCGGATATCAGCGTTTTTTATGTGGTAGTGAACTTAACAGCATTTTTATCGGTGCCTTTCCAAAATGGTATTTCGCTAATGGGAATAAGATAGACGCATATCTTGCTTGTCATATCGGTTATGCATTTTATCTCCCAGCAAATCATCGTGACTACTTGGAGTATTATGGTTTTCATAGTATTATGGAAACAGGAATAGGTTTCAAAGGCGCAGGCAAGACCGCATTAAATCTCTCTATCAAAGGACACATATACAGAATCAATTCTACCACATGCTTTTATCCCAATTTATGTTTAGGAGTCAGATTTTAAATTTATATATTATGAAAAAAACAGTTTTTAAAACATTTGCATTAGCGATATTCACTATTATTACAACCGGATGCATAGAATTGCCAATGGTTCCAAAAATAATCTGTAATACCACTATTGCTACAAATTATGCCGGCGGGGACTGCACTATAGATTATACAATAGAAAATCCGGTATCTGGAGGAGCCGTTTACCTAGACACAGAGTCCTGTGATTGGATAACAGACGTCAGCTACAATTCATCAAATTCGAATAGCGGCACCATTACATTCAAAACAAGTCCGAACACAAGCTCTGAAGAACGCTATATAACGCCCTTACTCAAATACAATTACCATACCCCTACAGGATATTTTTCAACTGAATATATATTTATAAGCATAAAACAAGAAGGAGAACCGGATGCTAAAGTCGAATCCAAAGAGACCTATTGGACTATATCCAGTTTAAGCGGGCATAATCACAACTCAATTAATTTCATACAGAGTTTGTTTCCTAATGTTCAAGTGCAATATGCCGATATATTCGGAATTATAGAATTTGAGGCCAATGAAACTGCAGCCAAATTCGGAACCGTATTTTGGAAAGACTGGAGTCCAAACAATGAAGCATTATATAATCGGACAAAAAATAACATCACGGAATTAAATGAAATTGGTTCATTCTATCTGGTACTTCAAATGTACAATGATTATGCGTATATATGTACTATTGCCGTGGACAACCATGGAAATTTTGAGGAAATGCATACTAACGGTGTAACATATACATTAGACGGAGCATCTACAAATTTCACAAAATTCGATAAACTATACAATTCATATAGATAAATCGGTATTTGCAAAACAGGGAAAAACAGGCGTGCTCACCTCAGGACGTGAGCACGCTGAGAAGCACTCATGCGGGCAGGCACTCCGCATAATAAGGCAATCAGCCCTCCCACGCCAACTATCGCAATGGCGGTGACGATGCAGGCCCAAAGATTTGTCTTTACCGAAACCGCTTCGATCGCGAGCGGGGCATCGAGCATACGGATCGGGTAAATATACCAGGTGGCCGAGCTGGAGTCATGAAGCTTGGCGTCCGTTTCCACTATCCTGCCCGGCATGTCTACGGTAAAATACCAATAGTCTTTAAAATACCCGTTCATTTTTTCGACATCCGACTCATACCGCTCATCCATCGCTGCCTTGTTCGCACCGTAAAGGCAGCCGTAATAATTTCCCCCGAAATATCTGTCCGCAACTCCGGCAAAACATTCCGGAGTCAGCTCGTCCATAATGGAACCGAAATCGTCCCTTATTTCCGAATAAACGGCCTCTTTATACTTCACAAGCGAATCAGCCTGCGATTTTTCCATGTATTCCATGAACAGGTTGCAGTCATACTCGAAAAACGAATATGCATACCAATTCATGAACTTGTCGTTAATATCGTCCAGCCTGTACATAAGTTCATATCCGCTCACCGGCTCCATACCGTCCCCGCGCAGCCATATATTCCTCTCCTGCTCGTTCATGAACCCGTCCATGCCGACAGGAAGCCAGTCGCACTCAGGGAAAACCGCACTGTACCGGAATTCCGTGACGAACCATTTGAATTTCTTGTCCATTCTTTCCTCGACACCGGTGTGGACGAAAAAAGGATAAAGGTCGCCGATGCCATCCGCACTATTCATGGCTACGCATTTATAATCCACTTCCCCTCCAGGCAATGAAGCCGCCGTGTCCACGTCCCATCCGGCTTCCTGAAAACGGACTGACTGCAGGCTGTCGGTAAAATATACGGTTCTTCCGATCTTGCCGTTGCCTGTAAAATCAGTTTTCACATAATAGTATTCCTCCGCGCAGGAAACGATGCACGGCACTACCGCCATGCAAAGAAAAAACGTTCTAATCCTTTTCATCGCATATCGATTTTAATATATCCCTGTATCTTTCATAATCGGCATATTCGTCCTTCAGCTGTTCTCCGTTTTGGGGAAGATACGTTCTTGTCATGCCCGGCTGCACCTTTCCCGTCATGCCCGGCTGTATCCGCGCCATCCTGTCCTCTCCCACAGGCTGCCATAAAACGGACTCCACCGTAATGAAGATAAAGGCGGACACAGCCGCTGCCGACACTGATGCGGCAAATGCAAACCTTGCCCGCCCGAGTATCTTTTTCCTTCGCTCCACACGGGCGAGAACGGCATCCCTGGATGCGGCGGAAAACCCATTTCCGCCATCCTTCAATATACGGACAAAACGCCCGTAATCCATTTTCCCGGACTTGTCACCATTCAGTTCCATCTTTCTGCCATCCATTTACAATTGTCCTTCTATCATTTCTTTAATGTTTTTCCTTGCGTGATAAAGATTGCTTTTCACAGAGTCATACCCCATGCCCGTTATCTCCGATATTTCATCATGCGGGACACCGAGTATCTCGCTCAGGTAAAAGACCGTCCGCTGCGACGGACTCAACCTTTCAAGGATATGCTTCAACAGTCTTTCCGCATCTTCTTTCTCCACGGGGTCGGAGAACGGCACAGACTGCCCGCGCATCATGTATTGTTCGGAATCAGCTCTGCGACGGCGCCCCGCCTTCCTCAACCTGTCGATGGAAAGATTGTAAGCCATCCTGCACACCCATGTGGAAAAACTGTATGCCGGATCATATCTGGAAGCATTTTTCCAGACCTTGATAAAGACCTCCTGAGCCACATCGTCCGCTTCGTCCCTGTCGCATAAAACACTCAACGCAAGGCGATAGACCATGTCGCCGTAACGGTCCATCAAAAGCCCCAGGCCCTCATGCCGCCTTTTGCCACATTCTTTACGGCCTGGGCATCGGTCATATCTCGAATCCCGTCCTTGCAATCCATATCCTTTTGAAAACTTTTACATATTATACGACATTAAACGTGAAATGTAAAAACGACCTACAATGCCCTTTCGTTCCATATCATAAAAAAGGGACTGACTCCAAATTATCCGTCAGTCCCTGTAAAATGCGTAACAAAAGACGTTACCTATATTCTATTTTTCTCATTTCTATCCTTATCGGACGTTCCGCACCGTCTTTGTAAGTAGTCCTTTTCGTCCAATTGCCGTTTGCGTCCAATTCGTACTCAAAAGTGTATTTGGTTTCCGCGCTTTTGCCTTTCATCAACAGCTCAGACCTGAATCCGTTTTCATTGTATTTCATTTCGCTGTCCAACGATCCGAAAAACACATTCTCGGAATTGACAGCTACCGTACGGCCCATGTCATCGTGTTCTATCAAAAATTCGCTCAATACTTTGTCTTTGCTGGAATATGTTATAGTAGCATAATTGTATCCGTCTTCATCATATTTGGAAACCCTGCGGCCTGCCGTCTTGTCTTCCTTGTAAGAAAAAGTTGCGACCACGCTGTCCCTGTCGTAATATTTATATACTTCATGCTTTTTCAGGCTGTCCTGTGCATCTGTCGTTGTCATCTCCGCAAGACGTCCCCTTTTGTACTTGTAAACGGTCGTCTCCATGACATCGCCTTCAGGATTGGTTATGCAAGACCCCGTTATCTGCCCGTTTTCATTGTACTCCGATTCCTGAATCGAAACGACTTTGCCCGCCCTGTTGAAACGCTCCAAACGGGTAGCCATTCCGAAATCGTTAAACTCGACATACACATTGTTGGATGACGCTTCCACTTCAGCCACTTTGTACGGTTTCTTGGCGGTAGAATCCACTTTGTATGAAGTCGATCTTACAGAAGCCACAGGACCTTTCAATTCGTATTTTTCCAAATCCGTCTCAGAAACAGGTGCGCTCTTCGGCCCGCATGAAACTGCAAGGAACGCAAGTGCGATTGCAGAGGACAAAGCACTGATTTTCATAAAATTTTTCATTTTTTTCAAACGTTTTTATTAATTAATATATCTTTATTTCATCAACGAAAACAAATGACGGGTTGCCACTTCCCGGATGCCATTCGGGTATGCTGTATTCAGGCTTTACCGTCAGCTTCACATATCTTGCCAGAACAGGGGAAAACCGCATGTCATGGACTTTTGTCCCGTCAGGATCGTTATCTGACAACGCCGCGAATCTTTCAGATGCCGCCTTTGCAAAATGCTTTCCGTCGGAAGAAAGTTCAACCGTGGCTTCACGGGCATCGAATATCCATTCTCCCTTATTTACAAGGATTCCGAACGATACCCCCGACACCTCCGTTTCGTCGCCGAGGTCTATCAGGACTTTCATGTCGGAAGCATACCAGGCGACCCATTCGCCGTTCTCATAATTGTAACGGCCTTTTACCCCGTCTACGAGCTTTCCGACATCCCCATTACCGTAATTGGCTCTCGGAGAGGTCAATGGCTCTATCTTTCGCGCCGTGGCCTTATTGACAGTAAAATCCTTGCTGTATTCACGGCTGACGCCTTTATCCGACAACGAAGCGGCTTTCAGGGTACAATCCCCGTCTATGGTTATCGGGGAACTGTATCTTACAGCCGTGGCGCCAGGTTTCCCCAGACTGTCCATAGGAGCAGAACCGTCCATGGTATAATAGATCTCATTGCCCATCATCGTATACAGCACGACTTCAATCCTGCCGTTTTCCGAAGCCGGGGAGATTCTGTCCCTGACATCGAAAATACGGAGGGCATAATTGCAACCGTAAAGGTCGTAAAGCGGCACAAGGTTGCGGAGCCGTCTTGAGAAATCATCGAAATCCCTCTTTTCCTGAGCAGTCCACTGCACTTCTGAAACGGCGGCCAACCTTGGAAGCAGCATGTATTCCGCATGTTCTTCCGTCTTTATGTATTCAGTCCACAGATTGGCCTGCACGCCTATTATGTGTCTGGCCTCGTCTTTCCCCTTCAGGTCATCGGGTATAGGGTCGAACGAATAAGTCTTTTCAATAGGGACATAGCCGCCTATGCCGAAAGGCTCGTTCTCAACATCGTCCGACTGGTGGAAATTCAGATAAAAATATGAAGCGGGAACCATTATGACATCATGTCCCGAGAGCGCGGCTATGCGCCCGCCTTCCGTCCCGGTCCAGGACATGACCGTGGCATTAGGGGCAAGCCCTCCCTGAAGTATCTCGTCCCATCCTATGATGCTGCGGCCTTTGGAATTGATGAATTTCTCCATCCGCTCCACGGCATAGCTCTGCAATTTTTCCTCTGCCGTATGCTCCGCATCGTCTTTCAGTCCGAGCTGCGCTATCTTCGCCTGACACACAGGGCAACTCTCCCATCTTACCTTAGGGCACTCGTCCCCGCCGATATGGATATACTTCGAAGGGAAGATATCCATTATTTCCGTGAAAACGTCTTCGAGAAAATCGAAAGTCTCCTCCTTGCCCACGCAAAGCACGTCGTCCGCTACCCCCCAACGGGTCCATACCTCGTAAGGTCCGCCGGTACAGCCTAATTCCGGATAAGCGGCAAGGGCGGCGAGCATGTGTCCCGGCATGTCTATTTCAGGGATAACGGTGATATAACGCTCGGCTGCATACCTTACAAGCTCCCTCGCTTCTTCCTGAGTATAGTAACCCCCGTAAGGAATCCCGTCCGAAGTCCCCCATTCTTTCCTTATGACCGTACCGCTGCGGTAAGCTCCCTTTTCAGTAAGTTCCGGACGGCTCTTTATCTCTATGCGCCATCCCTGGTCATCGGATATATGCCAATGAAACACATTTATATTGTGAAGGGCGAGCAGGTCTATGTACCTCTTCAGAAAATCCATCGGGAACATGTGCCTCGCCACATCGAAATGCATTCCCCTGTACTGGAAACGAGGCATATCCTTCACAGTACCGCACGCTATCCTGACAGACATGCCGGAAGCGCCTCCGTCATTGCGTGGAGCCGAAATTATCTTCCTCAATGTCTGGATTCCGTAGAATACCCCGGCAGGAGAATGACCCGTAATCCTTATTCCGCCTTCATTTATATCGAGTTCATAGCTTTCGGACACCCTCATGCTGTCACCTTCCGCCAGACCGGACGTTTCGGCAGGCACTGTCCCGAGCAATATCGCATTCCCGGTATCTCCGGCAGACGACGCGGGGACAATATCAGGCTTTATTCCGGTGGCATCTGAAAGGTATTGCTGCAGAAAAGACGCATTCCTTGCCATGCATTCATCGGCGGAAGCATCTCCAGACGCATCCTGCCAAACTATTTTGCAACCCTTATCGAGGAGATAAAATCCCTCGCCCATCTCTATGGACTGTGGCTCGGGCACCACTTCGTACGAACTTACTGTCACTTCCCGTCCGCATGAAACGGCCGCGAGCATGACGGTAAAAAATAAAAGCCCTTTTTTCATAATATAAATTTTTATCTTAATCCTGTTCCTTTACAATTACTTTCCCTAATGTAACGTTCCCTTTGATCAGCAGCGACTTCGAGATATCCCTGACTAAAGCCTCCCTTCTGTCTTTGGATTTTCCGAAGAGACAGTACACCTGCATCTCCATATACCAGTCGCGGGGCATGACGACAGTCAATGAGCCTCCCGTGACGTTTACTTCCAGCACAGAGATTCCTTCCGCGAGGGCACAGCGAGACAAGTCCAGTTCCATACTGCCGGCAATGACTGAAACAGTGCCGCCCGACACTTCCCCGCCTTCCACGATTGAGTGTCGTGAAGAAAACGACGTTTTTTCATACAACGTACCGTCTTCTCCTAGACCGGACTGGACGGCCGGCAACAGTTTCTTCCTTGCAACCCGGCGCCTGATGCGCAAGAACTCCGACACAAGTATCACCGCAGCGACGAAAATCGGGACGACAATCCAGAAACTCTTGTCAGAAACCAGGCCGGAAAGCCCCGGAAACACATCGGTAAACAAAGGCAGCATGGTAAAAGCCCCGAGAAAAACCAGTACTATCCCCAAGGCAACCGGTTTCGTGGAAAGACGGGCCAGGCCGAGGAACATGACGAGCAATTGCCATGAAAACACTATGCCCGTAAAGACTTCCCCGGCCACGCCTTTTCTCATCAGAATGTATGTCACTGCCAAAAGCAACAGATATACGGCCAGCACCGTCCTGCTCCAGCCGAACCTGAACTTCACTGCCATACGGTAAACTTCATTCCTATTCGGCCTTGCCGTTTGAGCCGAGCACGTTAACTATCTTGTGGATATAAAGTTTCTTCATATTGTCGCGTGCAGGCCCGAGATATTTGCGCGGGTCGAATTCCTCAGGATGCTCCGCAAGCACTTTACGGACAGCCGCCGTCATTGCAAGCCTCGAATCGGAATCTATATTGATCTTGCATACGGCCAGCGAAGCGGCTTTGCGCAGTTCGTCTTCAGGAATACCGATGGCAGCCTTGAGTTTTCCGCCATACTTGTTGATTGTATCGACTTCTTCCTGAGGCACGGAAGACGAACCGTGAAGCACGATCGGGAAGCCCGGAAGTTCTTTCATCACGCCTTCCAGCACATCGAAAGCCAATGGAGGAGGGACAAGACGTCCGGTAGCAGGGTCCACATGGCACTGTTCAGGCCTGAACTTGTATGCCCCGTGGGAAGTCCCTATCGATATCGCGAGCGAATCGCAGCCGGTCTTGGTAACAAAATCCACGACTTCCTCCGGTCTTGTATATGTATGATGTTCCGCCTTCACATCGTCTTCAACGCCTGCCAGCACGCCGAGCTCGCCTTCCACGGTAACATCGAACTGATGGGCATATTCCACCACTTTTTTAGTTATAGCCACATTCTCGTCGTAAGGAAGATGCGACCCGTCGATCATAACGGAAGAGAAACCCATGTCTATGCAGTTTTTGCAGAGCTCGAAAGAATCCCCGTGGTCGAGATGCAGCACTATCTGCGGATGCTCCCACCCTAACTCTTTGGCGTACTCGACTGCGCCTTCCGCCATGTAACGGAGCAAAGTCGCGTTGGCATACTGGCGCGCACCCTTGGAAACCTGCAGGATCACAGGCGATTTCGTTTCAGCGGCAGCCTGGACTATGGCCTGCAGCTGTTCCATATTATTGAAATTGAATGCGGGTATTGCATATCCGCCCTTTATTGCCTTGGCAAACATATCGCGGGTGTTCACAAGGCCGAGATCTTTATAAGATACCATAATTTTTAAAAATTAAATATTCTACAAAATTACTATTTTTGTAAAAAATTACAAAACAGGATAATGAATAACCGTAAAGTAATCATATTTTCAGCACCGTCCGGAGCCGGGAAAAGCACCATCGTCGGCATGATGATCAAACAGTTTCCCCAACTCGAATTTTCAATATCGGCGACATCGCGTCCCCCGAGAGGAAACGAAACCTACGGAAAGGAATATTATTTTTTCGACACTCCCACTTTCAGGAAGATGATAGACGACGGCGCATTCGTGGAATATGAAGAAGTCTACTCAGGCTCTTATTACGGCACCCTCAAATCGGAACTCGAACGCATCTGGGGAAAAGGGAAAACGATTGTCTTCGACATAGACGTGAAAGGGGGCATGAACCTGAAACGCATTTTCGGCGACAACGCATTGTCCATTTTCATAAAAGCCCCTTCCGTGGAAGAATTGCGCCGCAGACTCCTCTCACGCGGCACGGACAGTCCGGAATCGATAGAAAAACGCATAGCCAAGGCCGAGGAGGAAAACGGTTTTGCCGACAGATTCGACACCGTGGTAACCAACGACAACCTCGACAAGGCTGTTGCGGAAACGGCAAGAAAAATCAGGGAGTTTATCGGGTAAGCGCCTTCACCGGCCAAGTTCCCCGTAATACTCATTGAAAAGCCGCCCGAGCCTTTCCTTGTCGGCTATGATGGAACGCAGCTCGGCAAGCCTCGCGGCGTTGGGAGACTGGGGAAGCCAAAGACGGAGATACCCGTCAGGACCGTACTTCCCTTCGATATGTTTCAGGAAACGCTCATACTGTTGCCGCCTGTCCATTTCCGGATAATGAGCCTTCCCATACTGTATCGTCCTTTTAATCACCTGCTCAGGCACTATGTCCCTGTCGGCCTCGGCGACTATCTTACCGTAAATCGAACGCGGCTCCCATGTATTGGATGCCCTGTGATCCTCGACCGCTTCTTTCATGACACGGATCTGCCCGGGAGAAAACCAACGCCTCAGCTCCGGATCGTTCTCCACTATGATTCCCGACTCTATGTGATGCCTCTCCCTGCCTTTCTCCACGCCGAGATCATGGTACGCGGCTATAGCGTAAACCATGTCCGGATTCACGTCGAAATGCTCCGCAAGGGACATGCTGTTTGAAATCACTTTCAATATATGGTCGCGCCTGTGGGCAGGGTCGAAAGCGTCATAGCGCGGCAGGATTTCCGTCTCCACATAACGGACAAGGTCTTGCGATACCTGTTTCATAATCCGATTATTCAATGCACGACGCAAAATTAAGGAATTTTTCCGGAGATGCTGTCCAGAAACAATTCTAAAATGCCATATACATTTTTAAAAGGAAACTCCTCGGCCTTATCGCATAGTCCGTGCGGAAACTGCCTCCGGCCGACAATACAGAATAGACGTAATTGCGGGTATCCAGCAGATTGGAGCAGGAAAGCACCCAGCGGAACTTTTTATACGAATACGTCACTCCGGCATCGAAAAGCACGAAAGATTTTTTCCCGGAAGAAGCGCTGTTGTAATAATGGTCTCCGACAAGTTCCACTCCCACGCCTTCCGGAAGCCTGAAAGACAGTTTCAGCAGATTGGAATTGGTGAGCAGCGGAGCCACGTCCTCCCCCGACCCTTGCGAGACCGCCGAGTACAGCACATTTCCGCTGTAATCCACCCCGAGGAAACTGAAAGGAGAAAAACTGAAACCTAGGGACGCCTGATAAGCCTGCGATTTCATTCCGACCACCTGTTCCTGCACCAGATAGGGCATGTCTCCGTACGAAACACCCGCACCGAGCTTCAGATTCAGATTTTTCCAATAAAACCCCTTGCTGAAATCCGCTCCCGCGGAAAACACATGTGACAATCCGGATGTCCTTCTTGTCATGGCCGTGGAATATATCCCGTCGAAATCGTACCCGTAAAGCACCCTCGGCGATGACAGCGAATAAGCGGCATTGAAATCCACGAAAAACATGTCGAATATGTTCTTATACCCTACCGACAGCGAAAAACGGTTGGTTATTCCTTCTGTAAGGTCTGCCTCGTAACGTGTCAGGCTCCTGTAATCTCTCAGGATAGCCCCTTCGTACAGAAAAGAAAAATCCGGCATCGAATAACCGAGGGAATAATCGAAATCCATATCTACCGAGGCCGCCGGACGGTACTTCACGTTCAGCTGGGGTGTGATAAACACACGGTGCCTGTCAATCGAGGTCATGCCTGGATTCCTGAGGGAAGTAAAATAATAAGCCACCGGCAAGAACAGCCTCACGTCAAAACGCATCGAACTATAAGAGGCATCTATTGCCGGAGCGATACGCAAGCGATTCATCATCATATCATTGACAACAGGCACGCCTTGCAATGCCGACATGTCCGGAAGTTCCAGTTCCGAGCCGAGAAGATTCATGTCGTACAGCACGCTGAGAGTAGGAGAGAAAGTTATGCCCCACAGCCGTGACTTCACCACCCCGTTCACGAAGAGGGATGCAGACAAGCCGTCGGAAACCACATTCTGCAAGGCACCAGCGAAACGGTTCACCTGCGCGGCTCCGGTATCGCCGCCGACCCGTAGCCGATAAGGCTTGTGTTCATAAATCACCTTTGCGTTCAACTCGTATGCATTGTCTTCGGAGCTTCGGTTTACAAGGAAAAGAGAGGTTGCCGCCTTTATGGAGGACAGGTCGAAATCCTGCCTCACTCCTCCCACGTGCGAGAGTGCATCGTCGAATTCCCCGGAAAAGAAATTGCGGCTTTGGACATAGTTGTTGTTGCGGTTGGAAGTATAGCCGAATTCGGCATCCACTTTCTGCAGCCCTATCCTGTTCCGTATATCCTCGGTTATGACATTCAGGGAAGAGTCCGGAAGCATCCAACTGGTCTCCGACAATGTAGAACGCGTTTCGAGGTCATTTAAATATGATATATTGACATTGATGTCATCCCCCTTTTTTGTCCTGAACAGCTCGTTCAATGAAGCCGAATACGAAGTATTGAAATAGTATTTTTCTTTGGAAATCGCAGGCGGGGAAGCCAAGGTAGGACTTGCAAGGGTTTTTCCGAGCGAATACACCCCTCCGTCATGATCCATAAGTTCATAACGCAGGTCCTCTCCGGTATTGTTGGTTTTTCCCGTGACGATATGCTGGGAAGAATGCCCGAAATACATCCCTGCCGCTTCCGCATACCAAAGCCCCTTGCCTCCATATCCTCCACCGGCCGCACCGGAAAAGAGAAACACACCCTTTGACGAGGTTTTCAGTTTAAGGTTAAGATATGTGTCATCCGAAGGTACAAGATCCCGCAATGCTTTGACCGCCTGATGATTCTCCAATATTTCCACCGTCGCTATGTGATCCGGGGAAATATTTTTGGTCGCTATTCCGTAACGGCCTTTCAGCAGGTCCATTCCTTCTATCATCACCGCCTTTATCGGCTTCTGTTTGTACAATATCGTGCCGTTGGACGACACTGTCACGCCCGGAAGTTTCCTCAGCACATCCTCTATTACCAAATCTTCCTCCGAACGGAAACTCTCCACATTGTACGAAACGATGTCACCTCTCATCTTTATTTTCTCCGCCCTTATGGTCACTTCATCCAAGTCGAAAACTTCTTCCTCCACACTGAAATCCGCCCTCGCCGACACATTAGGCAAGGTGCGTGTCAGTGTTTTCAACCCCATTCCCGAAATCCGTACAACCACACTGTCGACATCTGTTCTGAACCTGACTGCATAGTTGCCGTCCCCGTCCGAACTTGCGTACGCAATCGCGCCGCCGTCCCCTTGCAGCCCGACTATCACAAAACACACCGCCCCGCCGCCGGTGGAAGCGAAAGACACCCTCCCTTCGATGACAGTCTCTGGAGGGTGCCGGGGCTGCGACACATTACCCTGCCCCTCCACTTTTGCAGGAAACGCAAGGCAAAGCGACACCAGACACACCGATATCAAAATGTTTTTCACTGTTATTTGAATTTACTCCAACTCTATCGGATCATAATACATTATAACATCATTTTCAGCAGTCGCTTTGCTAAAGCTGCCATCCTTATTTCTGATCATGAAATTAACACCGACCGACACCAAAAAGGCATACGGGCCTTTATACATATTCTCCAACACTTTCCTGGATTTTTCACGACTCGCTTTCTGGAACATATATTCTTTTTCATATATGGGCCAGCTGCCTTGTTCTATACCAGTCGCTTCCCACGTATAATGTCCTGAATCGTCCCCTATCTTCAATATTAGTCCGGGTAACCCTCCGAACTTGTAGGGACCGTATGGAACCGGGATGTCCGGACTGAACCATGCGGTATAGCTCCTGCCCGCAAATTCAAGGCTTGCTTCCATGCACGGATAGCCAAGCACCGTATCCCGTCCGTCTGACAAACTCCATTGCATCTCCGGAGCTTCTTCCTCCCATTGCAATATAGGTCCGGTCGCAAGAGTTCGACTGTTTGTACGGATACGGCCATCGTTGAACATGAAAACTTCGAATGGATAGACATTCCCATTGCCCTCAAAACTTGTATACAATGGCTTTCCTTCTTCTTCCCATTGCCTGTTTCTCAAGTCCGCAGCCTCCAGATAACCGCTGTAATCCTTACGGACTTCATCCCCGATCTCGATTATCCGCTTATCAGTAAGATATTTGTCTTCGGTAAATTCTATTTTATCCAATTCTTCCTGAGTATAGGCCGCTACCGCCATCCTGAAACTCATCTCATACTGGACACGCATATAGGCAGAATCCAATACCGTCATATTTTCCCAATCAGTCCTCGGAAGAACGTTATATGGGTTTTGGGCGGAAAGCAAAGAAAGACCCGCTGTCATAAAGAAAAGAAACACTATGCATCTTGCAATCTTCATATCTTCAAATCAATTAAAAATTCACTCCAACTCTATCGGGTCAAAATAAAACGATTCCGATTTTTCTTCTTCAGTCAATTCCCGCATCCGTCTTGTATGCACATCAGCCTGCGTAACACGAATTCCCCGACTTGTCAAATACATATAAGGATTGTCGAACATCAATTTAATATACTGTCTCGCCTGTTTTCTGGAACATTTCTGAAACAAATACCGTTTTTCATATATGGGCCAAGTCCCTTTCTCTATTCCAACAGCTTCCCAGACATAGCTCCCCGAACAGTCCTCGATTTTCAATATCAGCCCGGGAAGGCCGTCGAACTTGTACGGGCCTGCATCCACCGGAATCTCAGGGCAATACCACGCTCGATAACTCCGGCCTGCAAAGTCAGTTTCAGCAGTATGGCACGGAAAACCGCATACTGTATCAGCATCATTTGTCAATGTCCAGTCGAATACTGTTTGTTTTTCCTCCCATTGGAGAATCGGCCCCAACACTATTGTTTTATAATTAAACCGACATCGATCCTGACCGGCAAATACGAACAATTCAAATGGATTGACATTCCCTTCTAAAAAATCGACGAAATTCTTGCCTTCGTCCGCAAGTTTTCTGCCTTCAAGTTCCATTTTTTCGATATATGAACTATAATCTTTTCTGCAATTATGACCTATCTCAACAATCCTCATGTCCACATAATTGCTGTCCTTTCCGGCAGAACTCGGAAAACTCATTTCATATCCGACCCTTAAATATGCAACATCCAAGGTATCCATACCGTCCCAATCGATATTGGACGATGGACGGTACGGATCCTCAAAAGTACTGCACAATAAAAAATACGATGCGAACAACAATATTATAGTGCAAAATTGTTTCATTTATGGTCTATACGGTCTAAAATCATGCACTTTTCCATCAGTCGTAATAATAAATGCATAACCGCCTATTGGAGATGTACTACCTGTAGCATGATTTGCCCATGCATTATCCCAATCCGATGAACCTCCGGTTTTTTCATAATAACAAGAACATTTGCATGACTCTCCTGGCGCACCTCCGTTTACCACAGCCATCTCCCTTTTTGAAAGGTTGGCTTTTTCGATATTGTTTAATTTTAAATTCATGACTTATCTAATTAAATTGTTAATACTCAAATTCTCCCGTACGCTTTGTCACGGCAGGCGGACGGAACTACTGCCGCCCCGCATGGCCGCAATCGCGGCTTCCGCGGGGGAAAAACGTGTCAGGCGGTATCATGGGAACCTCCTTTTGCTTTGTCTGCGCATATACAGACCGTCTCCATGGCTTCCTCGTATGGGGATGGGGACGGACACAAGTATCGGTATATGCAGGTTCTACATCCTTCCGACATGTCGCGTGTCCTGCGCCATGCCGTGTTCTTGTCCATCTCCGACACTATCAGCGAATACGGAGTATCGTCCATGTCGCCTATGGCCTCGCGCCCCACGGCCGCATAGACTTTGCCATCAGGTAGCAACGACAGCTTTCCAAAACTGTACGTGTTCAATGCCTGATGGGCGAATATCTCCCGCCGGGACAGGCGTGAACGGAGAATTTCCTCCTCGGTAAGAAAAACATTGGATTTAAAAAAGTCCCTGTTGTATCCGTTGAATACCGGTATAAATTCACTATCGGCAATCCCGAATCTCCCGCAAAACCGTTCGCCCGCCGCGCACTCATCCTCGGAAGACACGAGAAACATGTGACCGAAAGGCTTTCCCGTCTGATATGCGGCATCCGCGTGAAGATTTCCTTCATGCAGCAATACCGTCCTGAAACCGTTCGGAATCAACGGCACGATGGCAGCCACCCCGGGATCACCCACGCGGAAGTACAGTGACACTTTGGGCTTGAAATGTTCTAGGCCGGCAAGTAGTTTCTGCATACCGGGATATTCGTCCGCCGAAGAAAACACAATACGGATTTCCGAAATATACATAGAATCCGCCCGCCTGAGAAAATCAAGAATACGCTCGGGCGGAAGCATACTGTCAGAACGCACCGGATAGACAGTCTGCGTACAATAGCCGTTGTCCGGGCTGTCTCCGCCGGTATAGACGGTCACGGAGGTAAGATACAGGAGTATCTCGTTGTATGCCGATTCTCCCCTCGATTTCAGTCGTTCCCAGGATCTCTGCAAATTCAGCAACGGCGGAAAGGATACCTTGTACGGAACATCGTCCGCACAGTGTAGGAAGCCGAAACCGCGCCTGACGACCTCATTTATGAACCTCACCGCTTCTTCATCCTTCATATATGTCTCCACAAAGACCGAATAAAGGTTGTCCGGATCAAGAAACCCGGCACACAATCCAGACACAGCATTTCCAAGCGGGAACTTGAAGGATTCATGACGGGATGAATCGTACAACAGACCGTGAATACCGTCCATCCACAGGAATACGTCTGTCTTCAATGTAAGTTTCTTGTCCATGGCCGTATCTCCTTTAATCATTCTATCGTGACTTCTTCCATCAGCCTGCGGTATAATCCCGGATGCTGCCGCAAATGGTTCAAACACCGTGAAGAATAGCGGGCGAACGATTCACAGTCCATGAAACCGTGGCACACTGGCGAGGCGGTATCTATGGTATCTATGTAATACATGCATTGTATGCAATTACGCTTGCGGCTGCATGCGGAACACTGATCCTGCATCTTGTCCAAATAGCCGTTGTATCTGTCCACGATTGCATCGATGTCGAGTTCCACGCCCGCTTCCGACACTTTGCCGAAAGCAAAACGGTGATCTATCTTTTCGCACTGAAGTATCTTGCCGTTTACCGTGAAAAACATCTTTTTGGAAAACGGGGAACAAGTGCCGGTAGGGGTATATGGCAGTTTGCCGGTGTCGGAAAGGAGGGAATCGTAGCCTTTGAAGACATTGCCGCTATACTGGTGCAAGAACAAGAGGAGTTCATGGGTGGATGGCTCTTCCATGAACATGTCTTCAGAAACACGCTCGTAATCTTCGGATTGGTGAAGGCTTTCGGACTTGTTGCGGTACATCCGTTCAAAATCCTCTCTTCTGTCTGGCCGGACACCGGAACTGTTCAATTCGGAGATACGTGGTTCCTTGCCGAATTCCCGTTTGAAAAAGTCCCGTATCCCTTCTACGCCGTTAAGCGAATGCAGCACGCTATTGAAGTTCACATTGGCCTTGAAATATTCCGGATAGCGGGTCTGAAGCCGCCTTATATTCGGGAATACTTTCCCGAAGCTGTTCACGCCCGAATGGTCTACCCTGTAACCTTGGGAAGATTCATCGCCGTCAAGGCTGACAAGCAGATGGAAATCCTTTTCCACAAGATAGTCCATATACCTGTCCAACAGTACCGCATTTGTCGTCATGGAATATACAATGCGCCTGTCAAGGGAAAGGCTTTCCACATAAACTACCAGGTCTTTTATGAAGTCCATGTTAAGCAGCGGCTCCCCGCCGTAAAAGCTGACGTATGTCAAAGGCATGGCAGCATCAGGCTTGCCATTACGCCAGACACCGGCAAGATAATCAATCAGAGGCCTTGCCTGCTCCATGGACATGTACGAGGACTTGCGCTCGTCATAGCCACTATACAGCTCTCCATAACCGCAATACCGGCAACGCAGATTGCATGCATCTGTCACTTCCAAGGTAAGCTGCCGCAGGTTGAGCAGGTTATGCTCTACCTCGCCTCTGCTTATACGCCTGTCGTTCATAACAATAAAGTTTATTAAATGTCTTGCGTCTATAAGAACACCGTCCAAACAGTTCATGATTGACAAAACATCCGTAAAAAAGTGAATGTCTGACTGTTTTTCAGCATTTTGGATTTATCCTCAGAAGCTTCTTAAACAGCATCTCAATGGGATAAGCGGAACGCCGGAAGACCGGCAATGTCACAAGAAAAATACCTACACAGCCCAAAAGACAGGCCGCACCATATTACACTGCCCTGATTGGCAGCCGTACCGATTCATTATGGAACAACTTAGACATGACGCATGCAGTTTTAATGGTCAGGCAGCAAATATAACTTTTTTTTTCTAAACAAACAATTTTCTGTATATTTTTGCAAAAAACAACTGTTTCATGAAAAGACGGGTGGCACTGTATCCGGGGTCTTTCAACCCTATGCACATCGGACATGCGGCCATAGCAAGGTGGCTTGCGGAATGCGGCGGTTTCGATGAAGTACGCCTCATGCCGTCACCGGGCAACCCTCTGAAATGCGTGGGCACATCGGCTCCGGCTGACACGGCGGACAAAACCACAGACACAAAAGCGACAGCAGGCACGCCCGCGACAACGGAAAGAATACAGAGACTTGAATCCGTCGAAGCCGCCGTAAAGCGCAACGGCCTGAATGTAAAAATCGAAGACATCGAGTTCCGGTTGCCGCCCCCGCACTATACTTACAGGACGCTCGAAGCCCTGCATAAGCGCGAATCAGGGACCGAGTTCATACTGGTCATCGGCTCTGACAACCTCGCAATCATAGACACATGGTACAAAGGCCGGGAAATACTCTCGGAATACGAAACATGGGTATATCCGCGGGACGGTTACGACACCGGCAGGCTGATACGGGAGGCAACGGACAAAGGCGCATTGCGTATCAGGATGATAGAAGCCCCGCTGATAGACATTTCCTCCACCGCCATCCGGAATGCCGAAGCCTGCGGGGACATGTCAATGGAAAAATTCAAAGCATGAAAAACACGGAAATAGAAAGAAAATTCCTCGTCCTCTCGGACAGTTACAAGGCCCTGGCCGCCTCGCACTCCGAAATCATCCAGGCCTACCTTATCTGCGATGAAGAACGGAGCCTGAGGGTACGCATACGCGGAGAACAGGCTTTCATCACATTCAAAGCCAACCTGAAAGACGCGGCCATGGCAAGATTCGAATGGGAACACGGAATCCCGGCAGAGGAAGCCCGCACCCTCATCGGCCATGCCCTCCCCGGCATCATCGAGAAAACCCGCTACCTTATAGAATATGAAGGCCACACATGGGAAGTGGATGAATTTCACGGCAACAACGAGGGACTTGTCCTGGCGGAAATCGAACTGGACGATGAAAACGAGACATTTGCAAAACCCTCATGGCTCGGCAAGGAAGTGACCGGCGACCCGGCCTACCTCAACTGCAATCTTGCCGGGAACCTTTGAAAGGCGTGCTTTCTTCTTGCAGAAAGCACGGCCACCCTCCTCAGAGAGCGCTGCAAGGCACATTGGCGTGCTTTCTATCCGGAGAAAGCACACTTTATGAAAAATCATCCAGCGGCGTAGACACTTCAACGATCACCGGCTCCCGGCGCACGGGATGGGCAAACTCGACACGTTTGGCATAAAGGGATATCCCTCCGTCCATATTCGAACGCGGGGCGCCGTACTTCAGATCGCCCTTTATAGGACAGCCCATGTCCGCCAACTGGCAGCGTATCTGGTGATGACGGCCCGTGAGCAACTCCACCTCTACTATCCAATACCTGTCCGTAGAGCGCAACAGCCTGTACCTCAACTTCGCAAATTTCGCCCCCGGACGTTCCGAGGAATATACATAGCTTTTATTCTGTTTTTCGTTCCTGAGCATCCATCCTGTAAGCTCGCCGGATTCAGGCGAAGGGCAAGCACAGACCATCGCCCAATAGGATTTGCTCACCTCTCCTTTGCGGAAAGCCTCGTTAAGCCGTTCCAAAGCCTTGGAAGTCTTGGCAAAAACGACCGCTCCGCCCACAGGACGGTCAAGACGGTGCGGCACCCCCATGAACACCCGTCCCGGCTTGGAATCGCGCATTGCGATGAAAGCCTTCAGTTTTTCCGACAGAGGCTCGTCCCCCGTCTTGTCCCCCTGTACTATCTCCCCTGTCCTCTTGTTGAACACAAGCAGATGATTGTCCTCATAGACAATCCTCGATGCCACGTCCTCGAACTCCTCGCGAGGAAGCCGGCGGTAAATGTTTTCCGACATGATACTTTCTAATCCGTTAATTCCAATTTTACCAACACGTATTTTCTGCCGTCAAGGCGCACAGACACCTTGCCCGACTTTCCTGCTTCGACCGTTCCTGCATCAATCCATCCTCCGCACCCGTCCCTTTCCAAAAGCGACACGGAATATCTTCCTTCGGGCAAATTCCGGGCAACTATCTTCGAACGTCTTTTATTTTCCAACGGGAACAGCAGCCTTCCGGGAACTGAAACATGAAAGAAATCCCCTATCGCCCGTACGGTATGGTCCGCGAAAACGGAAAGGTTCCCAAGCGACACCCATTCTCCATCCGGGTTTTCGGAATAATATGTGTACGGCGTTTCAAAAGTAATCGCAAGGCAGTCTTCCCCGCACCGTTTCCACAGCCAGCCCTCGACATATCTCGGAGCCAGATCGGAAAACTCCAGATCATCCGGCTTGAAATAAGGGTTGCCATCCATTGTCAGCCTTGCCAGCCGCATCTGCTCGGAGAAAAACCGATCCGATGTGGACTCAGCGGTATGCACCCAATAAGTGGCGTAATCTTCAACCTGCGAATGCATGTTCAAGGCCATGTCTATACGCCCGTGCCTTTCCATAATGCTTTCAAGAAGCGACTTCAGATTAGACACTTCCACGGATGTGAGCGGATCCGGCCTGTCCCAGTTTATTTCCTGATTCACTCCGGTAACATTGGAACGGGAAAGCCCGCGGATTACACCGTCCGGATTGGCGAAAGGCACGATATAGAACACAGTACTGCATCTCAAAGCGGCGGCCAACGGGTCTTCACCGAACGCAAGACGTTCTATGACGGCATCCAGATGCCAACTGCACGGTGCCTCGCTCGTATGGGTACGCCCATGCATGTAGACTATCTTTTTTAGCGAATCAGGCACTGCCGCATCAGTGATGACCAACAGGGGCATGTCGTTTCCGAGAGTGCTCTTTCCTGCTGAGGATACTGACACGCGGGAGGATTCCGACCAATGCTCCAGCCTTCCGAGCAGATAGGAATAAGTATAAGGTATAAAGTAAGCGATATAGACCGAATCTTCGGAAAAACGTTTCAACACCCTGTCGCACCCGATGGACTCGCATGCGGAAAAACGCCGGTATGCCTTACCGTCATAACTGTAAAACGGCCTGACAGCCTCGCTGCCGTTGAAGTTCAGAAGCACTTCCCGGCCTTTCACTCCCGAAAGCATGAAACTGTACCAGCGCGCACTCGGCTCAAGGGCCGTATCGACAGGATTCAAAGGATCGGGACGGGAAAACACGTCTATTTTTAATATGTCGCCAGCCACTGACAGCGAATCCAACGCCCCCGACTCGAAAGCAGTATATGCCGCAATCCGGTCGGCCGTAAAAACACTGTCAGGCATACTTTCCGTAATCGAGGCTTCAATAATGGCACAGTCCTGCCGGGCTTCAAGCCCCGAAGGCAGGAACACGGACAGCAGCAGTATGGAAATCGGTCCCAGAGTCCTCATAAGTCAGATATTTTACGGCAAAATTAGTCAAAAAACTGACATTATGTCATATTCACGCCTTTGGCACATTCTTCGTTAAAAAAGAGCCGTCCCGTGAAAACACAGGATGATGAAGACAAAAACAAATTATCAAAACGAATATAAAAGGAGAAAAATATTATGGGAAAGATTATCGGTATTGACTTAGGAACAACCAACAGTTGCGTGGCCGTAATGGAAGGCAAGGAGCCTACGGTCATCATTAACAATGAAGGCCAGAGGACAACCCCTTCAGTAGTTGCGTTTACGAACGACGGTGAAAGGAAGATCGGCAACGCCGCAAAGCGTCAGGCCATTACCAATCCTCACAAGACCGTGTTCTCTATCAAGAGGTTCATGGGAGAGAAATACGATCAGGTAACGAAAGAAATAGAACGCGTGCCTTACAAAGTCGTAAGGGGCGACAACAATACTCCGCGTGTCGATATAGACGGAAAACTCTACTCGCCGCAGGAAATCTCGGCCATGACTCTTCAGAAAATGAAGAAAACCGCCGAGGAATATCTGGGTCAGGAAGTACACGAGGCTGTCATAACAGTCCCTGCATATTTCAGCGACTCTCAGCGTCAGGCTACCAAGGAAGCCGGCGAGATCGCAGGACTTAAAGTAATGCGTATCATAAACGAGCCTACGGCTGCCGCTCTTGCATACGGCCTTGACAAGAAACACAAGGAAATGAAAGTAGCGGTATATGACCTCGGCGGCGGCACGTTCGATATTTCAATCCTCGACTTGGGAGACGGAGTATTCGAAGTGCTCTCTACCAACGGAGACACCCATCTGGGAGGCGATGACTTCGACCAGACCATCATAGACTGGCTCGCAAGCGAATTTGCCGCAGAAAACGGCGGATTCGACCTGAAGAAAGACCCTATGGCGCTCCAGAGGCTGAAAGAGGCTGCCGAAAAGGCAAAGATAGAGTTGTCCAACCAGACATCGACTGAAATCAACCTGCCTTACATCACGGCAGACGCCACAGGTCCTAAACATCTGGTAAAGACCCTTACAAGGGCAAAATTCGAACAACTTGCCGACTCGCTCATACAAAAGACCATCGAGCCTTGCCGCAAGGCACTTGCGGATGCCAACCTGAAACCTTCCGACATAGATGAAGTATTGCTCGTCGGCGGTTCCACACGTATCCCTGCAATACAGGCCATCGTGGAGAAATTCTTCGGAAAGACTCCTAACAGGAGCGTGAACCCTGACGAAGTCGTGGCAATCGGCGCGGCAATCCAGGGCGGCGTGCTTGCCGGGGATGTCAAGGATGTGCTCCTGCTCGACGTGACCCCTCTTTCACTCGGCATCGAGACACTCGGCAATGTCATGACCAAACTTATCGAAGCGAACACTACCATACCTACGCGCAAATCGCAGGTATTCTCGACGGCCGCGGACAACCAGCCTTCAGTTGAGATACATGTCCTTCAGGGCGAGCGTCCTATGGCAAGGGACAACAAGAGCATCGGACGTTTCCATCTTGACGGGATCGCACCTGCCCCAAGGGGAATCCCTCAGATTGAAGTGACATTCGACATCGATGCCAACGGCATCCTGAGCGTATCCGCGAAAGACAAGGCTACAGGCAAAGAGCAGAAGATACGTATCGAGGCTTCTTCCGGACTTTCCGAAGAGGAAATCAAGAGGATGCGTGACGAGGCCAAGGCAAACGAGGCTGCCGACAAGGCGGAGCGTGAAAAAGCCGACAAGATAAATGAGGCCGATGCCATGATATTCCAGAGCGAGAAAAACCTCAAAGACTACGGGGACAAGATTCCTGCAGACAAGAGGGCTGCCATAGAGAGCGCGCTCACACAATTGAAGTCAGCGTATGAGTCAAAGGACATCAGTTCCATCAACTCCGCCCTTGAAAACATAAACAACGCATGGCATGCCGCTTCCGAGGACATGGCAAAGGCCGCCCAACAACAGCAAGGCCCTTCACAGAACGCCGGTTCTTCCAGCAGCGCAGGCAACAACCAGGGCGGCGGCAACAGCGGCAACGGTTCCAACGGCAGCGACCCGGGTACAGTCGATGTAGACTACGAGGAAGTCAAATAAACCAATAATATCTACAATAAGAAAAAAGGCGTTCCGTAACAGGGACGCTTTTTTTGTATAATTCCAGTTTTCTTTCAAAATTTGAGGATAATTTTGCCCTTTATTCAACTGAAATGACATGAAAATACTTGTAATAGAAGACGAGCCGTCACTAAGGACGATGATGTGCGACATGCTCGAGAAAGAAAAATACATCGTTGAGTCCGCCGGGGATTTCCATAGGGCCGAGGAAAAAATCAACGACTACGAGTACGATGTAATCTTACTGGACATAATGTTGCCGGGCGGGAGCGGGATGGAACTGCTGAAGATACTAAAAGAATCGAAAAAACAGGCACATGTACTGATAATTTCCGCCAAGGACTCATTGGAAGACAAACTGGAAGGCCTCGACCTCGGCGCCGACGACTATATCACCAAGCCTTTCCACCTTGCGGAACTTTCCGCCCGCATACGGAGCGTTACGCGCAGAGGCTTGAAGCAAGGCTCCGATACCATAAACTACGGCAATGTGTCGCTTAACACCCTGACAAGGAAATGCACCGTCGGGGAAGCAGAAGTACAACTCGTACGGAAAGAGTACGACATACTCCTGCATTTCATGACAAGACCCGACCATGTAAGCAACAAACTGACCCTTGCCGAAGCCGTGTGGGGGGACAATATCGACCAGGCGGACAATTTCGACTTCATATATGCCCAGATCAAGAATCTCCGGAAAAAACTCCAGGCCGCCGGCGCCGACATAGAAATCAAGGCCGTTTACGGTTTCGGCTACAAACTGACCAGGATATGAGACTCATTACAAGGATAGTACTCAACACCGCCGTTTCGCTCGTAATAATCATCTCAGCATGGATGATTTATACTTATTATAATACCATATCCGAGGTATACGAGGAAATTGACGAATATCTGGAAAAATACGCATTCCGCCTGATCGACCGGTTCGAAGGAGGGATTGTTCCCGACAGCACCCTGACAAGTTTCTGGGCCAACAACAACTGTTACATGGAAAAGGTATCGGCAGACTATGGCATGAGCCACACTGAATTAACTTACGGGCACGATGACATGTACATGGACGATATCAGGGAAGAGCAGGACGTGCGCACTCTGACATTCTGTTACCGGATGCCCAAAGGCGACTGGTACAGGATAATGGTAATATCACCCTCATTCGACAACGAAGACCTGTCGGAACCGCTGCTCAACAGCGCCATCCTGCTCGGAGGGCTGCTGATTCTATCCATAATAGCAATCATCACCTTTATAATATACAGAAGCATGAAGCCGATGTACCAACTGCTTTACTGGCTACGCAGGCACAAAGTCGGGGAACCTGCCGACTTCAAAAGCGGGAAAAAGGAGATAACCGAACTGAGGCTCATCAAAGAAGCCGTAGTGGAAAGCGTGGAGAGGACAAACGAGGTATATGAGCAGCAAAAACTTTTCATCGGGAATGCCTCCCATGAAATGCAGACACCCATAGCGGTATGCAGCAATGCCGTGGAAATGCTTGTCGAGGACCCCGACACCACCGAGAAACAACTCGGCTATCTGGAACGCATATACGACCGCCTGAACTATCTGTCCAGACTGAACAGGACACTGCTCATGCTCAGCCGTATCGACAACAACAAATACGAAGACACTGAAGACGTATGCCTGGGAAAAATCGCCATCGAATGCGCGGAAGATGTCGCCGAAATCAACAGTGAAAGAAATATGGTTTTACAGATCGGGGGACACTCGGAAATACATACGAACATGGATCCGACACTCGCCGGCGCACTGGTAAGCAACCTTGTACGCAACGCATTCACCCACAGCCCGGACGGCGGCACCGTCTCCATAATGAAGAAAGACCGGAAGCTCGTCATCGCCAACACGGCCAAGGCCGGAGCACTGGATGAAACCATGATATACAAAAGGTTTTACAAAGGGGACAACTCCAACACTAAATCCACTGGCCTCGGCCTGTCAATAGTGGATGCCATCTGCAAACGCTACGGGTTCAGGATCGGGTACGAATTCAAAGACAGGATGCACTATTTTACATTGTACGTATGATTTATTCCTTGTTTTTAGAAACAGCTTAAAATTTTCCTGAAAAACCGGTTTATTCAGAAATGTTTCAGATTCATGCCCCAACTTTGCATCACGAAAACGAAACAAAAGTATTAACAGATTAAAAATTTAAGACATGATGACAATTGCAACAACTTTAGCTTCAGTACTGCTTTCAATCAGCACTTTGTTTTCTTTTGACAGGGAAAGGATCATTGAATTCGACCAGCTGCCCCAGGTTTCACAGGAATTCATACAGGCAAATTTCCCTTCACATGAAATTTCGTACATAATAGAAGAAAACGAACTTACCCACACCACGTATGATGTCAAATTTACCAACGGTGACAACATCGAATTCCGGGGCAACGGGGAATGGAAAGAAATAGATTGCGAATACAACAACATTCCTGACTCGGCGGTTCCGTCCCAGCTTTTGGATTACGTTAAAGCAAAACATCCCAAAAACATGATAGAAAAACTGTCACGTGAATACAACCGGTACGAAGTAGAACTGAACAACGGCCTTGAAATTGTATTCAACAGCAACTTCGAAGTACTCAGGTATGACGACTGAGCATCAGCATCGGTAAACCGGCAGTGAGATGTCAGGACATTGTCAGGCGGGAAGCCCGTAACCACGGCTGTTCCCGCCTGATTTTTTGTTTCACCTTTTATAGTTGTAAACTTTCAGGTCAGT
This sequence comes from Candidatus Merdivivens pullistercoris, assembly GCA_017694935.1. GTDB lineage: Bacteria > Bacteroidota > Bacteroidia > Bacteroidales > UBA932 > Merdivivens > Merdivivens pullistercoris. Next base: position 5,960 of record JADIME010000085.1, on the reverse strand, counting down.
TATCCTGCTGCTGAATTTTCCGGCCTGTTTCAACGGGAAAACGAGTGTCGGCACATAGTACATTACGCTTTCGCCTTCATTGTACCAGCGTTTCTCTATTTCAAGCCTGTCGATAACCTTGCCATTGACTGTCAATGTCGTAGAACGGCAATCCCCTGTTATGGCTATTTCCGCCTTTTCCCCTTCACTGATACGATAGCGGAAAACGTTCAGATAACCGTCGCGCGCAAAACCGAGCATCCCGCTTACCGGATCCGACAGATAGAACACTGCATCGTCCGAACGGAAAAGTTCAGTTCCCGGCACCTCGTCGGCTCCCTCCACGGTAAACCGCACCGTGTAATCGTAGCCAATCTCATCGTACGGCATCCTCTGTCCGGGCCTTATCCTGTCCATGCTCAATACGACACTGCTGTCTGTCCCGACCCTGCCGGAAAAATTGACTCCGGGAGCCTCCCTCACGGTTTTCCTCGCATCATCGAATCTTTCATATCCCAACGACGGATTTTCACCTGTCCACATCTTCACCGAAAGGGTCTGCATCGCAGGGAAAAGCCTGTAATGTATATCCTTGACTGATATTCCGTTACCTGCATGGTCATTCCACACGGCAAACATTCCGCCTGCAATCGAAGTATCCCTTTCTTCAAAAACGGTTTCTCCCACATGCGCCGGAGTCCATGAGTCATATAAAAACTTCTCGTTGAGAAAATCGTAATAATATCCCGCAGCTGGCACGATATAGACATATCCGTCCGGAATGCTTATTAACTTATAACCCTGCCTGACCATCTCTTCCGGATCAGCATAGCCGTTGTACCAGGCATTCATCAGTACATTTTCCGATTTTACGGGAGTTTCCCCATCGGCATGGGTAAGGGCTCCCCATATTACAGCCTGTTTCCCGTAACTCTCCACCAACCTGATATAATGGTCTGTAAATGCCCTGAATTTCTCCACCACCTGCCTGTCTTTGTTGCTATACTCGTCCGTCCCTATATGTACCTTTGGGCCAATGAACACAGGTTCATCGCCTCCGAGATATTCGGCGAACAGCGAATCCAAAAAAGAATAAGTCGCCGGATTGAAAAGGTCGAGATGATCCATCCCGTAATCCTTGCTTCCGATTTCCGGCCTATACCGTGTGAGGGCGAGAGAATGTGCGGGAACGTCTATTTCCGGGATTATTTCCACATACATGCCCGCTGCCTCTTTCTGAAAGTCGATGAACTCCTCTTTCGTATAATGGCCGTCCCTTGCCGTCAGTCCGGGAAATGTCCCGCTTTCAAGCCGGAACGCGGCATACGTCTTATCCCAGTCATTGCCGAAATACTGCTTGAACCCGTTGTCATTCAGATGCACCTGCAATGTATTCATCTTGTAATATGCCATGATCCGGACAAGTTTGCGCAGATAATCCATAGGTATGTATTTTCTTCCGCAATCCATCATGAAACCTCTCAACGCATAATCCGGCCAGTCCGCTATGATTCCTTTCGGCAGGGATTTCCCCCCATTGCCGTCAGCAATCTGAAGCAATGTCCTTGTAGCCCAGAAAATGCCTTTAGGCCCGGGCGCACAGACTTCTATGCGGTTTCCTATGCGGACAATGTAACCCTCGTCCCCGAGAGCGGGATTATCTTCGAGGCGGAACATTATTTCATTGCCTTTTCCTCCGATATCATTGGCCGACTGTCTTGAAGGATCATAAAACATGACACGGGGAGACGTACCGAACATCGTTTCCAAGTCTGTAGAAAACGCTTCCGCTATTCTCTTCAATTCCTCATTCGCTTCCGGAACGGAAATCCGCAATTTCCCCGTTATTTCAAACCGGCCTTCCGCTCTTTCCCATTTTTTCAATTCCGGGATTACAAACGGCTTTTCATCGGCATTTTTACACTCATTTACATCCATATCCTCACCCTGATGCGAGAATGCATACGGCACCGACACCGCAAAAAATAAAATGATTGCCGCCAAAACCGGCACTGCTTTCAGATTAGTTTTCATTTTACCAGTAATTTTCCGCTAAATTCGCAAAAAAGCGTGTAAACAGCAAAATATTGAAAATCCCGTAATGCCGATGTAATCCCAATGTAATTTTATTGTAACATAAAACCCGTTGTGTATTATGATTTTATACCTATTTTTGCATCAAATTTCATGATACTGCAATATGAACAGAATTTTACTGTCCATCTTTTTAATTTCATTTTTTCCCGCTTGTCTTTTGGCGCAGGACACCGGTGGAGAGAAACCGAAAAAGGATCTTGACTGGTTACAGGCCTATATAGCCGACTCCCTGGACAACAAGGAGGAACTCCTCACCCATTTGGAGAACCTGCCTAACATAGAAGTCGGAAAAGGCATAACTTTCCGGCCTAAAAACAACATGTATGAAATGACCCTGAGATTCAGGATGCAGAATATGGTAGGGCTTTCTTTCGGAGATAATTTCAAACTGGCCGGGACGGACGCACAGGTAAAACGGCTCCGCCTGCGTTTCGACGGCTATATTTTCTCGCCTAAAGTACTCTACTCCATACAGCTCGGCTTCTCAGGATACGATGCGGCCGTCCTTCCCAACGGCAATATGAATATAATCCGCGACGCGATAGTGTATTACAGGCATAATGCGGCATGGAACATCGGTTTCGGCCAGACAAAGATCAAGGCTAACCGCGCACGCGTAAACTCCTCAAGCGCACTACAGTTCGTAGACAGGAGCATAGTGAACAGCGAATTCAACGTGGACAGGGATTTCGGACTGTTCGGCGAATACAACTACGGAAGTTTTGACAAATTCGCATTGTCCGCCAAGGCATCGGTGACACTCGGCGACGGGCGTAACTGGAATTCATCCGGCATTGCAGGATTTGCATATACAGGAAGGCTCGAATTGTACCCTTTCGGACGGTTCCACGGGAACGGTGAACTGATGGAAGGGGATGTGGCATACGAAGAAAAAGTAAAAATGATGATTGCCGGAGCATACCATTTTAACGACAATGCCCAAAGGCTCCAAGGGACAAAAGGCAGCATCATGCCGGACGGGCAGTCAAAGGATCTGAACTCGTATTTTGTGGATTTCATACTGAAATACCGTGGATTCGCGACATGCATCGACTATATGGGACGATACGTCGCCGACCCTTTTTTCAAGGAAAACGGAGATTTCGTATTCACAGGTTCGGGACTGAACGTGCAGGCGAGCTATCTTTTTGACGGGAAATGGGAAATTGCAGCTCGCAACTCAACCATATTCACAGACAGCCGGCTTTACGGAATTGCCGATTACAAACGCTGGAACCAGACTACGCTCGGAGTCACCAGATACCTTATCGGCCACAGTCTGAAGATCCAGTTCGATATTTCATACAACTATTTCCTCGCCCCGCTTGATCCGGATTACGACAGATGGATGATGCGTTTCCAGGTGGAACTCGGCCTGTAAAACACACGGCAAAACATACGATAAAACATACGGCAACATTCCCTTGCCATGGAGGGACAAGACATACGGAAGAGAACGTAATACGATTATGGAGAAAGAAAAGACAAATTCATTATTGGAAAAAGCACTCAGGATTGCCATGGAGTGCCATGCAGGACAGACTGACAAAGCCGGTGCGCCCTACATCTTCCACCCTGTAAGGGTTGCATGCCGTTGCGAAAACGATCTTGAACGCATCGTGGCATTACTGCACGACACTGTGGAAGATTCCGACATGACACCGGAACGCTTGCTCGCCGAAGGTTTCCCGCGAGACATCGTGGAAGCGGTAATTTCGGTAACACATTACGAAGAGGAAAAATATTCGGATTACGTACGCAGATGCGCTCTCAACTCCATCGGACGCAATGTGAAATTACATGACCTCGAAGACAACATGGACATCTCACGGCTCCGGCAGGTTACGGAAAAAGACCTGAAAAGACTCAACAAATATCTGATAGCATACAGGTTCCTGCTCGGAAACGAGAGCGAATAGACTTTGCTTCATGGCCATGACATCCACGGTCACAACATTCTCGGCAAACGATTATCCGCAAGATTTCCCCTGATCCCGGCAAATTGCATTTGGCTTGCTTCTGTTCATCGCCTGATTTGCCTGACTCCCGGCCGTTCCAATCTGTGCAAACACGGGAACGTCCCAACTTAAGCCTCGATATATGCAAATAGCTGTATATAAGTTAATTAATAAAGATATGCCATAAAATTTATGTTCCGAACGGGGGCGGGGTGGATCTCGCTCGGAACAGTGATTCTTTGCCGGTTTATCATAACTATTTATGGAACAGTAGATTACAAAGGCAACTGTTAAGTCGTCCCGTTCCAGGCTTTGCAAGAAAGGTTTGTGAAGTTTTGAAGTCAAGGATACAGATCGCTTCAACCGATTGCCGCATGCCCACAGGATATTTTCTTTTGAAAGGTTTTCGCGGTTTTGCGAGCCTCGTCCGAAAAATTATTATCCGCGAAATGTTGTAAAACCACATTTCACGGCATGAATGGCTGACGACAATACGTGCTTTTTCCATGCAGAAAGCACACTGGCATGCCTTGCAGAGCGTTCCGAGGGGGTCGGCCGTGCTTTTTCCATCTAAAAAGCACGCTGATGCGACACGTGCATTCGCTTCCGGTTTCCGCGGCCGCAACGACGGTCTCGAAGGCTCACACGCGGCGGGGAGGCTCGAAGACCGCTCCCGGGCCGGAAGGAGGACGGGACGGCGGCCACGGCCGCTGCAAGGGCGGGGGGCTGGAAGGAAGGAGAATGGGAAGGGACTGGGCGGGCGGGCAAAAAAGGAAGGGGCGGCGGCGGCAGGAAGTAACCATACTCCTGTCCGTCGTCGCCCCCCAAAGGCGGCAGCCGCCTGCTCTCCCACCCTTCCGGGCAGTACCATCGGCGCATGCGGGCTTAACTTCTCTGTTCGGAATGGGAAGAGGTGTGGCCCCGCCGCGTCGCCGCCGCTTGTGTTTCCGGAACCCCACACAACAGGAGCCCCGTATGCCGGGAGAGAGAACTTCGAAATGAAGAGCCAAACGTAATCGGGCAATTAGTACGGGTCGGCTCAGTGCATCGCTGCACTTGCACCTCCCGCCTATCGACGTGGTAGTCTCCCACGACCCTCGGAGACCTCATCTCGGGGAGGGTTTCGCGCTTAGATGCTTTCAGCGCTTATCCCGGCCGGACTTGGGTACCCGGCTGTGCGGCTGGCGCCACAACCGGTTCGCCAGAGGTCCGTCCGTCCCGGTCCTCTCGTACTAAGGACGGAGCCCCTCAAGTCTCCCGCGCCCACAACAGATAGGGACCGAACTGTCCCACGACGTTCTGAACCCAGCTCGCGTGCCACTTTAATCGGCGAACAGCCGAACCCTTGGGACCTGCTCCAGCCCCAGGATGTGACGAGCCGACATCGAGGTGCCAAACCGCCCCGTCGATCTGAGCTCTTGGGGGCGATCAGCCTGTTATCCCCGGAGTACCTTTTATCCTTTGAGCGATGGCCAAACCATGTAGAACCACCGGATCACTTTGCCCTGCTTTCGCACCTGATCGACTTGTCGGTCTCTCAGTCAAGCCCACTTATACCAATACACTCTGCGCACGGTTACCATTCGTGCTGAGTGGACCTTGGGAAGCCTCCGTTACGCTTTTGGAGGCGACCACCCCAGTCAAACTACCCACCAAGCGGTGTCCTCACCAGAGTTAGAAACCAAATAACCAAAGGGTGGTATTTCAACAGCGGCTCCCCGCACACTGGCGTGCGCGGCTCACAGCCTCCCACCTATCCTACACATCGATTACCCGGTCCCAGCGCTAAGCTGCAGTAAAGGTTCACGGGGTCTTTCCGTCCCGTTGCGGGTAAGCGGCATCTTCACCGCTACTACAATTTCACCGAGATCATGGCTGAGACAGCGCCCAGATCGTTACACCATTCGTGCAGGTCGGAACTTACCC